>CAIRNL010000509.1 GCA_903879975.1 uncultured Chloroflexota bacterium
ATCCTGGGCGTCGCCGGCAGGTCAGGGGGGACATCTTCGATCGGTGGCGCGCTCGCAGAGCGTTCCAGCCGTGTGGTCAGCGTCGCTAACCGTGTTTCGGTCTGTTCCAGGCGCCTTACCAGCTGTTGCAGCATATCCTCTATAGTATCGAATTCGCGCGTCATGCTCCACCCCTGCTACGCAGTCTGTCTTTGTGATCGATCGCCTACTCTACTCATGCGCCGTTCCATGGAAGGCGCTCTGTTTCGCATGGATCCTGTGCGCACTGTCGGCCCACTGCGCATCATCCAGCACCAGCAGGAGAGGTGCGTGCATCGATAATCGGGCGATGACATTTGTGTACTGCTACAAAATCTGGCTCTGCTCCACCGGCATCGTCACAGCAGTGCTGGCCTTGTCGCTGCCGACGAGCTTGGCCAATTTGTCCGACAGCCCGGCCTGTTTGCCCATAGTGCGGCCGAGCCGGGCAAAGATTGCCGCACCCGGCACAAAAGTGCCCACCAGGTCGGGTTCCCCAGCCCAGCAAAATGTCGGTAGAGGTCTGGACCAGCCCCTGCCAGTTGGCGCGTTTCTGATTGGCGGCAGTGGCTGCCATACTGGTATCAGTGAGGGTTTGCAGCATTGTGCGGAAAGGCAGGTAGCGGTTGAGCCTGGCCAGCTCCTGCTCGCGGCTGACAAATCTCATTGGATGCCTCCAATCTTCCCTTGCCCGCGTCCCTGTCGCTGGCATCGGGGGATATGCCAGCGGGAGAATGACACTGCCCTACTGAACCCCCTGCGAGCATTTCATGGATAGAGTAAAACAGGCAACCGTAAATGAAACGTAAATGAGGCTTTGAGCAACGTGCTGTACAACGGTTAGATTGCGCGCCTTCAACATCGAATAGGGAGGGCCGCCGTGCGTTGAGTGCCAGTTTACGTTTGTGCTTGGTGCTGGGCGTGTCGTGGGCAAGGCCAAAATCCAGCGATAGGCTGTCGGCATGTCTGGGCTACGCGTTGCCAACGCAGCCACCTCCATCCCCCTGCACAATAACGATATGGAACGGGCGATCTACTGATTTATGGTATGATCTTGCCGGTGAGTTTTTTGTGGAAGAGCAAACGGAGAAAAAAGGAGAACCGCGATGGCAGACCAAACACAAGTCGATCGACTCAAAGCAGGTGTCAAAGGCTGGAACGCATGGCGAGACGCCAATCCAAAGGTGAACGTTGATTTGAGCGGTGTGAGCAGGGCCGACCTGAACTTTGCCAATCTGAGCCAGGCCGACCTGAGCAAGGCCGACCTGAGCGGTGCCAACCTGAGCGGTGCCAACCTGAGCGGTGCCGACCTGTTCAGTGCCAACCTGCGCGATGCCAACCTGAGCAGTGCCGACCTGAGCGGTGCCGACCTGCTCTGTGCCGACCTGAGCAGTGCCAACCTGAGCAGTGCCAACCTGAGCAGTGCCAACCTGCGCGATGCCGACCTGTTCAGTGCCAACCTGAGCAGTGCCGACCTGAGCAGTGCCAACTTGAACTATGCCGACCTGAGCCGTGCCGACCTGAGCAGTGCCAACGTGAGCAGTGCCAATCTGAGCAAGGCCAACCTGAGCCGTGCCAACCTGAGCCGTGCCAACCTGAACGGTGCCGACCTGTTCAGTGCCAACGTGAGCCGTGCCGACCTGAGCCGTGCCGACCTGAGCAGTGCCAACCTGCGCGAGGCCTACCTGTTCAGTGCCAACCTGAGCAATGCCCTCCTGAACAATGCCGACCTTTTCCTTGCCATCCTGATCCGTGCCCGCCTGGACGGTGCCGACCTGAGCGGTGCAAAACGGTAAAAGCATGCTGGGTGGCGCAGCTCCCGACTCGCGCGACTACGCCCACGCCCTGTGCAGGCGGCACACCGCGTCGCGCTTGGTGCGTTCGGTACGCCGGTGATGTCAGCGTCGGCATCCAGCAGGTCACCCGCGAACGTCTGGCGCATGGCGTGAGGGTGGTCGGCAGACAGCCAATCCCCGCCAGAAGATCCCCCCCACCCCAGCCATCGACAGCTTCCTCAGCTACAGCCGCCACAACCGGACCGCCATGCGCACGGTGGAGGCCAGCCTGTGCGCCGCCAGGCTGGCGGTCTGGAGCGACGAAGGGCTGGCCGCCGGCACGCCGAGCTGGACGGCGGCCAGCACGAGGGTCATGCGGCGGTCGCCGAGCACCCGGCTCAGCCGCCCCCAGCCCCGCCGCCGACTGCTCCTGCACCGTCGCTACATCGGGCTGCTGGCCCTGGCTGCCCCACAAGCACGCCGTACGATGGTGTACGTATTAGGTGCCCGCGGTCACGCCGAAATACTCTGCAAAGAAGCGTGCTGGGTCCACCTTCAATGCCACTTCGTGCGGTCCCTGCGGCTGTGTCGCGAAATAGGTCATCCCGGGCAGGTGCGCGCTCGCCAGCTCCACGTCGACCTGCCCACGCTCAAAGGTACACACCTGGTCGTCAAAGAGGGAGACTGCGGCCAGCGGATCGTGAAAGGTCACTTCCGGACGCATTTGAAACCACACTTCCGCCATGTCAAGGACCGGGCGCAAAAGCGGGGCTTGAAAACGCTGGCGCACTTCGGCTGCATCCATCTGCACCTGCAGCGTCACGTCCAACCCAATCGACCGGTGAACGGGCGGCCGCGCCTTGTAGACAATGGCGGTGGCGTGGGGATCGTTGAGGGCATTCCATTCATAGCGCATGTCGGTAAAGACGATGCCCTGGCTGAATGCACCAATCATCATGTAGAAGCCTTTGAGGAGGCTTGGGATTTCTGGGTCCATCGTAAAGAGCAGTGCGATATTGGTCATAGGACCGATCGCCAGCAGAGTCACTTCACCCGGGTGACTGCGGATGGTGTCGCGCAGGAAGCTGACTGCGCGACCAGCCGGAAAGTCCGTTGCATGAGGCCAGCGATCCAGCGCCGCTGCCTGCTGCGCCACAGGCTGGTGCGGGGGGACGAGCAGCGGCAACGGCGCGCCGGGGAAGATAGGGATTTCCCGGCCAGCCGCCCTGCAGATGGCGCTGGCCAGCATCGCTCGCTTTTCAGGCTCGCCGCTGACAGTGGTAATGCCCAGCAGGTCACATTCTGGTTTTGCAAGCAGGTAGGCAAGGCAGATAGCATCGTCGATGTCGCTGCCAATGTCGGTGTCAAGCAGTAGTTTCATGGAAGGTACCTCCAAATTGTGGTGTGAATTGTGGGGCTATTTGATGCCGGTCGAGGCGATCGAACGCACGTAGTAACGCTGGAAGGGGAAGATGAGCAGGATCGGGACGATGGCGGCCAGGATGGCGCCCGCCATCAACTCATTCCAGATAGTCTGCCGGCTCTCGACGGCGAGCGAGACAGCCACCTGCACCACGCGCAAAGCTGGCGCCGGTGCCACGACCAGCGGCCAGAAGAAAGAATTCCAGCTGCCGAGGAAAAGGATGAGCGAACCGCTGATCATGGCTGGCAGCGAGATTGGCACGGTGATTTGAAAGAGGATACGTAGCCATGAGGCGCCATCGACCCGCGCCGCGTCCAGGATCTCCTGCGGGATATCGGCAAAAAACTGGCGGAACATGAAGATCACGAGGCCATTGGCCAGGCTGGGGATGAAGATACCATGCCAGGTGTTGATCCACCCCCAGTCCCGCATGAGAGTGTACAGCAACCCGATCAGCACGGTGCCGACCGACAGCA
>CAIRNL010000510.1 GCA_903879975.1 uncultured Chloroflexota bacterium
ATTGTCGTCGGTGAGTGCCGCGGCGCCGAATCGCTCGATATGTTACAGGCCATGAACACCGGCCACGATGGCTCGCTGACTACGGTTCACTCGAACAACGCACGCGAGACGCTGCGGCGTGTCGAGACGATGGTGCTGATGGCCGGCATGGATCTGCCGCTGCGCGCAATTCGCGAGCAGATTGCATCGGCGTTCGATCTGGTCGTGCACCTGGGACGCCTGGCAGATGGTTCACGCAAGATCGTGCAGATTGCAGAGGTGCAGGGGATGGAGGGGGATGTCATCATCATGCAGGACATCTTTCAGTTTGTTCAGACGACTGTGGAAAACGGAAAGGTGCAGGGATATTTCACGCCCACGGGCGTACGACCCAAGTTCTACGCACGGCTTGAGAGCGCAGGCTTGTTCGTCCAGCCCTCCACATTCATGCCAACCGACCCAGGACGCATGAAGCGGTGAGCATCTAGGATGCCTTCGATGACAGGACTGTGATCGCTCCCGGGAAGGGGGCCTACTCGACACCACTCCCTTGCGGAGAGAACCAGGAGGCAATGATGGATTTGCTAGCCTTGTTGATGACAGGATTCCGCTCGATCCAGGCACGATCCCTGCGCAATGCCCTTCCACGGGTGCCGCACGAAGAACGTGGCTCGAGCATCATTGAGTTCGGGCTGGTGATCCTGATCCTGATGTCATTGGTCGTTGGCGCGGTCGATCTGGGCTACGCATACCAGCACTACGGCGTTGTGCTCAACGCGTCACGCGAGGGAGCGCGTCTCTATTCGCGTCTTCCCTGTACCGGGGGTAACCGGCTTGCTTTGCGCAACGCCGTGATCGACGCTGTGATCGTGGAAGCAGGGAGCGGCCGCGTCAACGTACGCGACCAGGATGTACTCATCTCACCGGATCCGGCGTCAGGATGTCCGACTGAGGGGATGCCGGTGGATGTCCAACTTCGCATTCGCTACAACTCTCAGTTCGGCGAGTTGATCGGGATCGACAGCATCCCAATCAGTGCGTCGACCAGCATGATGTACTACGGAACAGATGTTTCACAGAGTGGATCATGAATACGAAATCCTATCTACGCAACGAGCATGGGCAGGTCCTGATTCAGTTTGCCCTCATGTTGACGGCTGTGCTGGCTTTTGTCGCGCTGGCAGTTGAGGCCGGGAATGTCTATGCAGAGCGGCGCCTGCTGCAGAATGCTGCCGATGCCAGCGCGCTGGCCGCTGCGCGTGATCTCTGCCTGAACCGCGGCGAGGCAACTGCACTCAATTCGGCCCGCACCTACCTGTCGCGCAACGGCATGAGCAGTGTCGACATTTCCCTGAGCGAAATTTTAATCGAGAATAACCGGGTCACCGTGACGGCGCGCCGGCCAGCCGAAACCTTGCTGGCCAGGGTTCTCGGCTGGAATGAAATTAATGTGGGCGCAACGGCAAGATCGGCCTGTGGTGCCGCCGCATCCGCATGCGGGTTGTGGCCGGTCGCGCTCGACTATGCCCTCTATGAGGGAGTGCAGTGCGGCCAGTCCGTCGTGATCTGGGACGCTGATTTTGATGGTACGGATGCGCTCTGTGAGATCGACGGTGTGCC
Source organism: uncultured Chloroflexota bacterium (assembly GCA_903879975.1). GTDB lineage: Bacteria > Chloroflexota > Anaerolineae > Caldilineales > Caldilineaceae > Caldilinea. The sequence goes on from CAIRNL010000510.1 coordinate 1,600, forward strand.
GCACGATGTCTGTGACTGTTATGACTGCGACCTGGACGATGACGGATCGAACGATTTTGTCATTGTCGCCAGTATCGCCCGGGGCTGGATGGATTTCCCAGAGGGCGCATTCCAACAGGATATATTCTTCGACAGCTGTGACTCAAATGGCTGTGGTACCAGCGAACTGACCTGTCGTCTGCTCAATAATTATGGTGGACGCATGACGTTGCCCGCCTGCTTGCCTGGCTTACGTGGCGTCAAGGCCGGTGCAAAAGATGAAGTCAATGCCCGGGCCGGCGAAACGGTCAACGTGCCGCTCTTCGCCAGCATCAACTGCGCAGCAGGTAACCATTGCACCGGAAAGGAAGCCGAGACCTTCTATGTAACACGTTTCGGTTGCGTCACGGTCACGGGGTGGGTGCAGAACTTCACGCTCAATCCCAAGCCAGGCATGCCGAAGACGTACAAAAAGATCACGAGCAAGGCAGTTTTGGCCACAAAGGACTGCAGCGGCAACTGCATGACCTTCTGTGGGACAACGACCGGGCAGCCTGCCGAGCCTTGGGAACTGCGTGCAGCCAGTCTGGTGCCATGAGCTTCGGTCTGATTCTGTTCGCAATACTCAGCGGTTGGATCGGCGGTGGCCTGGTGAACTGGGCCGCCGACATCCTTCCCGGACTGCGCGATCGTCCGACAAGGCCTGCACTCCAGTCGCACCTGCCTTCCTGTAGCCATGATTGGACATGGCCCTGTCTACTGTTGCGCTCGGGGACCTGCCCTCACTGCCGTACACGACTGGGCTGGCGCCCGCCTGTGGTTCGAGTCGCCTGCGTTGCCCTGTTCGCGCTGATGGCATGGCATTGGGGGACAACTCCCACCCTTGCCGTCGCCTGGCTGTATGGTCTGTTCCTGATCGCTGTGACGGTGATCGATTTGGAGCATCAGCGCGTGCTCAATCGTATGCTCGCCCCGGCCGCCGTCGTGGTTGCTCTTCTCAGTTTGTTGCCGGCCGCTCCACAGCCACACGAGATGCTGCTGGGAGGCGTAGTGGGGTTTGGGCTGTTCCTCCTGCTCGCCATCATCGGGCGCGGCGCGCTGGGCATGGGGGATGTGAAACTGGCCGGCGTCATCGGCATGATGCTCGGCTATCCTGATGTGCTGACCGCACTGACCATCGGCGCCGTTCTCGGTGCGCTCATGGCGTTGCTGCTGCTGGTCAGCCGACGTGCAACCCGCAAGACGGCGATAGCCTATGCGCCCTATCTTGCCGTCGGCGCCCTGATGGCGCTGTGGACAATGGGCAGGTAGCCACATGGTTTTTATCGACCTTTCCTTTGGAGTCCCAATGGCTGGATGTACCCCTGTCAGATATACGAGGAGATAGAAGATGATGAGAGTTCGTAACCAGAGCCGTGAGACCGATATCGTCGAACGGGGTCGTATGGCCCACAACAGATGGACCCGGCTGCGTGGTCTCATCGGCGTTCGGGGCCTGCCCCAGGGCGATGGGCTTGTCATCGATCCATGCCGCGGCGTTCACTGTATGTTCATGTCGATTCCAATTGACGTGCTCTATGTCGACAAGCAACACAAGGTTGTCGCACTCGATCGAGCAATGAAACCGTGGGCTATCGGCAAAATCTATCGGAAGAGCCAGTATGTGATCGAGACGCCCGTTGGGACGATTGACCGATCGAGAACCCAGATCGGCGATCAGCTTGCTCTTGCAGTGGATTGACGGCTGACTTCGATTGCGGGGAAGCGTCGCATCAGGCCTGCCTCGATCTGCAAGGCGCACTATGGATCGGATGCGTTCATCTGATACAGGCGCACGGTCACGCCGGCAAAGGGTTTTTCCTCTTCAAGTGTGGCGTGCGCAGCCAGCCATTCGTCCATGAGCTGGCGCCGGTCCCACATGGTGGACTCGCTGAGCAGCACCCAGACATCGCCGGCACCGGCAGTCACGTTGCTGAGATACCGATTGACTTCCTCTCGCTCGGCCTCGTCGCCGCGCTCCCAGTTTGTGTAGGGTCCACCTACCCACCAGCCGAGCCGTGCGTCGCTGCCGGCAAACGGGTTTGGCCCAAAATCGCTCGTGTAGTAACGATATGCCCATTCTTGGTGAGGAATCTGCAGGATGAGCAACTCAGCGGGTGAGCGGCGTGCACCGACATACTGCATGGCAGTGCGCAAATCATACTTGATGATTTTCTCCTTCTGCTGCCACGCCAGCTCCGCCCAAAGCCCGGCAACATAGATCAAAAAAATGAGGGCGACGGGCCAGGCAATTCGTCCGCTGTTGTCGACCAGCACGCGCAGCCCCAGCGCCATGAAAAACATGGCAGCCGGGCCGATCCAGATGATGTAGCGTTCGGTGAAGACAGGCTGGCGCAGGCTGATCACAAAGATCAGGAGGATGGGCAATGCCAGCCACACCAGCAGCATGAGGTGGCGGCGCACCGGTTGTAGGGCTGCACGACCCGCGCTGGGTCGATCGGCGATCGCCATTACACCGACAAGCAGTCCGGCACCGAAGAGAAAAAATACGGGCGCCAGCCAGAGCAGGTCGACTGCTGTGATGAAGCCGCGTACATGGCTCAAAGCCAACCCGCTGAGCATGGTCGGCAGTGATGTGAAAGTGAACCCGGAAAGTTTTTCCGGCGCCGTCAGGAGCATCCAGTGCCACCAGACCATCGGCAGGTACGGTAAGACCAGGCCGGCCAGAGCCGCGCCGTAGCCGCGCCAGTGTAAGCGGGATACCGGCCATGCTACTGCAAACCACGCCAGATGGAACGGTATCAGTAGCACCATGAGCAGATGCACGTACAGCGCAATGCTCACAACGGCGAGATAGGCCAGCCATGTCTGCCAACCCCCTTCACGGATGCCGCGCAACCACAGCCAACTGGAGAGCAGCGCCAGGCAGGTGACGGTTGCATACATTTTCCCTTCCTGGCCGTACCAGACCTGGTACGGATTGATTGCAAAGAAGAGCGCGCCTAGCAGCGCAGTCGAGAGCCAAAATGACCCGCGCGCGTCGCCCGGGGTGGGCAACAAGCGCCGTCCTACCTGCCAGACAAGGGGCACACTGAGGGTTCCCGCCGCTGCCGAGGGAAAGCGCAGGGCATACTCGCTCGTGCCGACGATGGCAAACCAGGGGCGCAGACTGAGGAAATAGAACGGACCATTCTGTGCCGCCTGGACAAACATGCTCAGCGTTTCATTCAGGTTGCGGACGGCAAAGAAAATGGCGTCCACTTCGTCTCGCCAGAGGCTTTGGAAATCCAGTCGCCAGATACGCCAGCCAAAAGCGATCAGAATGAGCGCCATGAGAACAAGGCGCCGCCGCGATTCCATCATGGCAGTGTGTCGGGCCATTCTGTGTTGTCAGCCACGGGCGGCGCGGCATCTGGCCCGATCGAGGGCGCCTTCGTCGTCGGCAGCGTTGCGTCAGCGCTAGCCGACGTGTCGACCAGATCGTATTGGTTGCGCGCTGGACCTGCAATGCTGAAGCCGGCCACCACTCCCATTAGCAACAGGAAAAGTACACCGCCTGTCAACACGCCGATGATCGCCAGGGACCAGAAGGCGCCGTCGGTAATGGAACGGAAGACTGCACCTGCATCGCCGGGCGCGTGGGAGGGCAAATCGGCGATCGGGCGCTGTGTCGGCCCGGCGGCTAGTTCTGTCGTTGCGGTTGCCGTGACCGTGAGCACGGCAATGCCAGGCGGAAGCATGGCATCGGCACTGGGCACTGGCGCCTCTAATGGGGAAGCCGGGCCAGAGAGCGCCTCAGCCGTCAGGGTCGCTGCGAACGGATCGGCAGGCGGGAAGCCGGACAGGGCCTGGGCCGTGGCCGTGGCTGCGAACGGGTCGGCGGGCGGCACCATGCCCATAAGTACGGCAGCGGTGGCCGTGGCGGCGAACGGGTCGGCAGGCGGCAA
>CAIRNL010000511.1 GCA_903879975.1 uncultured Chloroflexota bacterium
TGCTCGAGCGGTCATTACGACCGGCGCGCACCCCAGACGACTGGACGTGCCCGGCGCCACCGAAACCGGCTATCTCACCCATGAGACCCTCTTCGAACTGACCGATCTCCCGCGCCGGCTGGCGGTGATTGGCGGCGGACCTATCGGCGCAGAGATGGCGCAGACCTTTGCCCGCTTGGGCAGCCAGGTGACACTCATCGAGTCGAATGGACAGCTGCTCAATCGCGAGGACGCCGGCGCCGCGGCCATCGTGCAGGATGCGTTCAAGGCAGACGGCATCCAGCTGATTTTCAAGGCTGCAGTGACGGCACTGCGCCGCACGCCCACCGGCAAAGTTGTGGAGTATACCGTCGAGGGTCACCCGGCACAGGTGGAGGTCGACGAGGTGCTGGTCTCCATCGGCCGCACCCCCGCTGTACAGGGGCTGGGGTTGGAGGCGGCTGGCGTCGAATCTAGCGACACAGGTATCCATGTGGACGACACCCTGCGCACGACGAATCCCCATATTTACGCGGCGGGCGATGTAGCCATGCGCTACCAGTTCACCCACGTGGCCGACGCCACAGCGCGCATTGTGCTGCAGAATGCGCTGTTTCCTGGCCCCAAGCGCAAGGCCAGCGACCTCATCGTGCCACGGGTGACGTTCACGGACCCTGAAGTGGCACACGTGGGTATGTACGTGCACGATGCTGAGGCCAGAGGCATCAAGCTGCAGACCTTCGTCCAATCCCTTGACCATGTCGACCGCGCGCGCGCCGATGGTGAGACGGCAGGCTTCGTAAAAATACACGTCAAGGCCGGTTCCGACCAGATCCTCGGTGCAACGATCGTGGCGTCCCACGCCGGTGAGATGATCGGCGAGATCACCGCTGCCATGGTAGCAGGCGTGGGGTTGAAGACACTGGCCACGGTCATCCACCCATACCCGACGCAAGCCGAAGCAATCCGCAAAATCGCTGACCAGTACAACCGCACCCGGCTCACACCCTTTGTCAAGCGTGCGTTGAATCTGTGGATGGGATGGCAGCGGTGAACTCCGCTACGTTTGCATCGCTGCTACAATATAAGTCAGTCATGGCCTTTCTTGGCATCAACTGTGGTGCCGTGTGCTTGCCACAAGTAGCGCTGACCGCGGAGCAACGCCTGCGCCTGCGCCACGATCTCGACGCCATTCGCTTCTTCAGATGGGGACGCAGCACCAAATCGAGAAATATCGCCCGCTTTGAGCCGTTTGGCGCCCCAGCCTCCTTGTGATGAAATAGAGATTTGGCTACCATCAAAGTGAAAAGAGTTTGGAATGAAACGCATCAAGATTGCCAATAGTGACCTCAACGTATCCGAAATCTCGCTGGGCTGTATGCGGATCGCGGAGATGTCGCAGCCGGAGATCGCACGGCTGATCCACACTGCCCTAGAAGAAGGCATCGACTTTTTCGACCATGCCGATATCTATGGCGGCGGACAATCAGAAGAAAAATTCTCAGCGGCACTGGACATGAACCCCACGCTGCGCGAGCAGATGGTCCTGCAGACCAAGTGCGGCATCCGCAGAGGGTTTTTTGATTTTTCCAAGGAGCACATCTTGAATGCGGTTGATGGCAGCTTGAAGCGGCTGCGCACCGACTACGTCGATGTGCTCTTGCTTCATCGCCCAGATGCCTTGGTGGAGCCGGAAGAAGTGGCCGAAGCGTTCACGATCCTGGAGAGCAGCGGCAAAGTCCGCTATTTTGGCGTGAGCAACCAGAACCCCATGCAAATCGAGCTGTTGAGCAAGTATCTCAAGCAGAAGATTCTCTTCAACCAGCTCCAGTTCAGTATCACCAACACCGGCATGATCGATGCAGGCATCAACGTCAATATGGAGATCGACCCCTCCATCGACCGCGATGGCGGTATCCTGGACTATTGCCGCCTGAAGGAGATTACGATCCAACCGTGGTCGCCCTTCCAATACGGCTTCTTCGAGGGCGTCTTCCTCGACAACGACAAGTTTCCTGAACTCAACGCGGCGATCGATGCACTGGCCGCAGCCAAGGACGTGACCAATAGTGCGATTGCAATTGCGTGGATTCTACGTCACCCTGCACGGATGCAACCCATCGTCGGCACTACCAGGCCCGAACGCGTGAAGGAGATCTGCAAGGCATCCGATATCAAGCTGAGCCGGCAGGAGTGGTACGAAATCTACCGGGCCGCCGGGAACACACTACCCTGACCTGGCGCATGTCTGCCAGTAGCCTGCCGTAACCGTAGGAGCGACAGAAGTCCCTCCATCTTCGATTTCTACGGCTGAAGTCGTTACTTACAA
>CAIRNL010000512.1 GCA_903879975.1 uncultured Chloroflexota bacterium
GGTCCGCCGCCAATCACCGCCAGCCGGCGCGGGAGATCGGTCAGTTCGAAGAGGGTCTCATGGGTGAGATAGCCGGTTTCGGTGGCGCCGGGCACGTCCAGTCGTCTGGGGTGCGCGCCGGTCGTAATGACCGCTCGAGCAAAGCGCAGGGTCACCCGGTCGCCGTCATGATCGACTTCGATGGTGTGGGGGCCGGTGAAGCGTGCGGGGCCGAAAAAGAGATCGACGCCTGCGCCGGTCACGCGTTGAACCGAGTCATCGTGGCTGATGCCGGCGCGGATGGCACGCATGCGTGCCATGACTGTGCCAAAGTCGACCGTGACGCCATCGGGCACATGGACGCCAAACGACTCTGCCCGGCGAATTTCACCCACCGCCCTGGCGGCGCGGATGATGCTTTTCGAAGGCACGCAGCCGGTGTTGAGGCAGTCGCCGCCCATGAGGCGCTTCTCTACCAGCGCAACCTTGGCGCCTAGCCCGGCCCCGCCAATGCTTGCTACCAGACCAGCCGTGCCGCTGCCAATCGCAACCAGATTGTAATAGCTGGCTGGTGTAGGGTTGCGCCAGCTGCGCGGCCGGGCGTTGTCCAGCAGGGCCTGATTGTAGCGATCCATGGGCTGTACTTGGATAGGATAGGCCTGTGTTGCGGATGCCGGATTTACTATGTTTGTTTCAGCCACGCGTGCCATGTCAGTCCTTTACGCTTGCCGTTCCTTTAGCGTTCTGATAACGGCGGATGTCTAGAATCATGCCTGGTTGGGCTGTGCTCTGTCTGATCAATATGCTAATGCACACCGCAACGGTCTCACCGTAACCGTACCTACCAGCCAGGACATTGGGGGCTTGTGCGCACGCACAGCCGGTCGGCAGCCATTGGGGACGGAACAGTCCATGACAGTCTGTGTCGCATAGGTTTGACGAGCCACGATCGCTTGAGCTGAATCGAAGTTGCGGCTTGAGAGGATCGCGCTGGCCAGAAATCCAGCATACACCCCTGCCTGCTGCAGCGGTTGGCAGAAAGGCTGTGAGATCGTTACAATCTCTGTCAGTTGTGTCCGTACTGAACAATTGAGCCAGCCAGCCGCATGCAATCGGGCAACCACCATCTAAAAGGAGTGATGATGCGGAAGAATTCAATTCACCAGTTGTTGCCCCCGTCAGGGCCAGTATGGATTGGAACGGCGTGTTTGCATCCGGGAACTGTGTCGGCCGGATCAGGTGTGTGGAGGGGCGCCAAGCTCGATTTCGCGAGCAGCGGCGGCGACGAACCGCGTACGGTGACGACGCAGCGCCGCCGGCGTAGCGAGCCGCCCGCTGGTGGCCGCCAGCGGGCCGATGCCCCGACGCGCGACCGGCCATCGTCGTCTGGCGGCGGCAGCACGCGGCCGCCCAGCAGTGGCGGTGGACCCTATCCGACCAGCGGCGGCGGTGGCGGTGGTGGCATGCGGCCGGGTAATCCTCTATTGCTCATCGGTCTCCTCGTGATCCTGGCGCTTTGTATCGGGCCGTTCATGCTCTTCAATGGCTTTGGTGACGACAGCGAACAGCCAGCCGCCCTCAACCAGGGTGTCGAGGAACAGAGTGAAGGCGCACAGTTGGTCACGCCCTTCTCCAGCGCGTCGTCCAGCTCGGCGCAATCATCCGGGTTGAACGTGCCGGCTGTCGATCTCACAGCGAGCAGCGATGTTGGCCAGAAATGGCTGATTATGCTTTACCAGGATGCGGACGACAAGATCCTAGAAAAAGACATATTCATTGACCTGAACGAGGCCGAATTGGCTGGCTCTACCGACCAGGTGCAGGTCGTCAGCCAGATCGACCGCTACCGAGGTGGTTTTGACGGCGACGGCGACTGGACCGGAACCCGGCGCTATTTCATCACTCGAGACAGCGATCTGGCGCGTATCCGCTCGCCGCAGGTGGAGGATCTGGGCGAAGTCAATATGGCCAGCGGCGATACGCTCGTGGACTTTGTCAAATGGGCTGCCAGCAATTATCCGGCTGACAAGTACGTGCTCATTCTCTCCGACCACGGCATGGGCTGGCCGGGTGGTTGGAGTGACCCTGCGCGAGGGCGTGACAGCGGTGGTTCCGATGCGCGTGCCCCCATTGTGGAGGCGCTCGGCAATCAGATGTATCTCTCCGAAATTGACGATGCGCTGGCCCGCGCGCGCGCCGAGGCAGGCATCGACAAATTCGAGTTGGTCGGTATGGACGCCTGTCTCATGGGCCATCTCGAAGTGATCAGCGCGCTGGCAGAACATGCCCGCTATGCTGTGCTCTCTCAGGAGACAGAGCCTGCGCTGGGCTGGGCCTACGCCAGTTTTCTGCGCGTGCTACAGGCGAATCCGGGCATCGGTGGCGGCCAGTTGGGGCAGTTGATTGTTGCCAGCTACATCGACGAGGATGCGCGCATCACCGACGAGCAGCAGCGCCTTGATCTCTACGGTCGTGGCGGCGGCTTTTTCGGTGCCATGAGCGTCCCATCGGCGCAAGACACGGCAAACGAGATGAGGCGCAACGTCACGCTGGCTGCGCTCGATCTCGGGCAGGTGCCGGCGCTGATGGAGAGTGTCAACCAACTCGCCCACACGATGCAGGAGGCGGCACCGCGCGGGGTTGCCAAGGCGCGCAGTTACGCTCAGTCTTTCACTAGCATCTTTGGCAGGGAAGTGCCTAACTCCTATATCGATCTGGGCAACTTCATTCAACTCATCCAGCAGACCACAGGCGGGGGACAGATTCGAGATGCCGGCAATGCGGTGCTGGACGCTATTGGGCGCACCGTGCTGGCTGACAAGAACGGCCAGGAAAAGGTCGGCGCCTCTGGCATCTCAATCTACTTTCCGAACTCGGATTTGTATCGATCGCCTGTAGCTGGGCCGCCGTCGTATACTGTAGTGGCCCAGCGCTTTGCCGCACAATCGCTGTGGGATGACTTCCTCGCCTTCCACTACACCGGGCGCGTGTTCGAGCCGAGCAGCACGCAGCTGGCTGTGCCACAACCATCGAGCGTGCGTGCACCGGCTGCCGGGCAGATCACGGTTGGCCCTGTCGAGGCGTCGGGTGCTGTGGCGCGGCCAGGCGAGCCGGTTACGCTGCGTGCTGTGGTTGACGGCCCCAACGTCGGCTACATTTACTTCTTCACGGGCTACATCGATCCGGCAGGCCGTTCTATCTTCGTGGCCGACCAAGACTATCTGGAAGCGCCGCAGACGCGCGAGGCAGATGGGGTTTACTACCCTGAGTGGGGTGAGGGCGCCTTCACGGTGGAGTTTGCCTGGGAACCGCTGCTGTTTGCCATTGAGGACGGCACGAACCGCGTGACGGCGGCTCTGCAGCCGGAGAGTTACGGGGCTAGCTTCGAGGACACAGTCTACAGCGTGGACGGTATCTACACCTATGCGGCCGACAGTGAGCAGCGCCATGCGCGTCTCTACTTCCGCGACGGTGTCTTGCAACAGGTTATCGGCTTCACGGGGGACGGCACAGCTGGCGCCCCGCGCGAGATCACGCCGGAGATCGGCGATACCTTTACGGTCAACGAACAGTGGCTGGACTTCGACAGCAGCGGCCGCGTCACGCAACGTGTCATTGAACAGGGCGACACGCTTCGCTTCGGCACAGAACCGATGCGATGGGTCGAACTGGACGCGGCAGTGGGCGACTACGTTGTCGGTTTCATCGTCGAGGATCTGGACGGCAA
>CAIRNL010000513.1 GCA_903879975.1 uncultured Chloroflexota bacterium
CTGCCTCAATAGCACGGAAACCTGCTTCCGTGATATGGCGCGGCGTGTCGAAATCGGGTTCACCACCGGCCAGATTGACGACATCCTTGCCCGCGGCGCGCAGCTCACGCCCGCGCTGCATCATCATCGTCGTCGGCGAGGGCGGGACGTCCTGCACGGTGGAAGAAAGAGGTTTCATGGGCTGTTGCTCGCTTCTTACTGATTTGCGCGGTATTCAAATGAATAGGACTGTGGGTCACATGCTGTTGCAACCTACTGGGCAAGTTTACCACTGAACGAGTGGCTTATGCATCTTCCAGGAACAGTGCGGCGACGCTGCTGCCATCGTCGGCCGATGGTCCGACCTACGTCTGGCGACGGAATACAACTCCTGGTATGGTATACTGGTATGCAGAAATTGGTGCGAGGAGGAAGGGTGTGCGCAACATCGGAACTGTGCTACTGGGAGTGCTTCTGCTGGCCGCGTTCTTTGGGGTATTGGGCGGCATGCCTGCACAGACGGCCAGTGCCGCTCCTTTGGCGCAGCGGGTCACCAGCACGCCGGCCCCTGTCCGCACTGTGCTGACAGCCACACCTACTGCTACCCTGTCGGTCGCGCGCATGGTGAGTGTCACACCGTCGGCGCCACTGACCATGACCGCTGTGCTCACTACCCCCGTTCTGACGACGGCCGTACTCCTGCCGGTTCAGATCGTAGCGGCCAGCACCTTTCTCACCGGCACAGCAAGCGTTACCCCGACGGTTGTTGTGGCGCCGCTCGCCACGATGCGCCCTGCTGCCCTTATCACATCCACACCTGCGCCGAGCGACATTGTCGATCTTCGGGCAGTGCCTGCGCGTCTGCGGGGGCGGATCGACTTAAGCTGGGTCTATCGAGGCGGCGCCTTCGACGGCACTTTTCTCGTCGAGCGGTCGACCAATGGCAGCGTTTGGCGTTTCGTGAAGGAGTGCATCCAGCCCTACGATGCGGAAGCGAAGGCCTACAAGTGCAGCGATGTCGACCTGACCAGCGGCACGGCCTACTCCTACCGAGCCTGTGTCGTCGAGTACGGCACGGCCTGTACGAGCCCTGACGCGACTGAGCCGGTGACTGTCAAGGCTCCGTGATCGTCTCCATACCGCCTGCTCAATGTTTGGGTGCTGCCTCTGCGCACAAGTCGGGTAACTCCGGACAGGTCACCCGGCATGCTTCCGCCGGGAAGTAGATCTCCCATTCATCGCCATAGAAGTTGCGCCCGGCAACCTGGCAGGCCGTAATCGCCAAGTCTGGCGGTTGCAACGTCCAGCGGCGAATCGTACCGTCCGTGCCCGCGCTGAAGAGGACGCCTCGCGTGTAGGCCAAGGCATTGACGCTTGCCTGGTGGCCGCTCAGCACGACCGGCAGGGTGGTTTCTTCATCGGTGTTCCAGATGCGCAGGCTGCGGTCTGCACCGGCCGAAACGAGCCGTGGCTGGTCGTTGGCGAAGATCACGGTATTGACCTCGTTTGTATGGCCGCGCAGGGGTTTCGGCACGGCATCAGGGTCACCGATATCCCAGAGATAGACAATCTTGTCCAGGCCACCGGCCGCCAGCTGTGCGCCGTCACCCCTAAACGCAACTGAACTGAAACCGTCTACATCAGAGATAAACCGCTTTACGACCGCCTGCGTGCTGATTTCCCACAGGAGAACCTGACCGTCTCGCCCTGTAGAGGCGAACTGACGCCCATCCGGGCTAAACGTGACGGCAAGCACAGGTGCACCGTGCTCGGCCAGCGCGCTGATTTCCTGGTGCAGGTTTGTGTCCCACAAACGCACCGTATTGTCGTCGCCGGCTGATGCCAGCAGGGAGCCGTCTGGTGAAAATGCCAATCCATTGACCTGTCCGGCGTGCCCGCTCAGTTCACCGCTCGGCATGCCGCTATCGCCCGCCCACAGCCGGATGATGCCATCGCTGCCGCCCGTTGCCACATACGCGCCATCTGCGGTTGCTGCCAGCGCAGTGATATTTACCCCGTCCACCCTGGCCATCTGTCTTTCAGCCACACCCTGCACAATGTCCCAGATTCCGACGGCCTCTGACGCGATCCCGCTGGCGTAGAGCATGGCCGGCGACTGTGCCAGGGCGAGGTCATCGACAAACGCCGTGGAGGCC
>CAIRNL010000514.1 GCA_903879975.1 uncultured Chloroflexota bacterium
ACGCGCTGATTGGCGCCTTCGGCGATGGCCTCCAGCGATTCGTCCAGCTCGATGCGCGCCAGTATGCGCAGGTCGTTGTAGGTCGGATAGGTGTCAAGCAGCGCCTTGGTGAGCTCGTGAATCTGTCTGCCGCTGAGTCGGGACATAGGTCGGCCGGGTTAGGGTTGATCACGGACAGGCGACAGCATCCGTGTGGCAATGGAGTGTAGCCAAGGGCTGGGGCGTGTGTCAAACGGGAATTGGGGGGGGTGCCGCTTGGCGGGGATTCATCCCCTTGCGGGCGCTCTGCTGCAGCGACGCGTACACTGGATGGGGGTGATCCTCTGGCGGGGATTGGCTGTCTGTCGACACCCCCACGCCAACACCACGGCAGGCTACGGCCGGCGCACTGCGTCGCGCTTGGTGCGCTCGGTGCGCCGCCTGCACATGGCATGGCAGTGGTCGCGCGAGTCGGGAGCTGCGCCACCCAGCATGCTTTTACCGTCTTGCACCGGTCAGGTTGGCAGCGTCCAGGTCGACACCGCGCAGGTTGGCACCGGTCAGGTTGGCACCGTCCAGGTCGGCACCGTCCAGGTCGGCACCGGTCAGGTTGGCAGCGTCCAGGTCGGCATAGCTCAGGTTGGCAGAGCGCAGGTCGGCACTGCCCAGGTGAGCACCGCGCAGGTTGGCATTGCGCAGGTTGGCATCGCTCAGGTTGGCATTGCTCAGGTTGGCATTGCTCAGGTTGGCATCGCTCAGGTTGGCATCGCTCAGGTTGGCACGGCGCAGGTCGGCACTGCGCAGGTTGGCACTGCGCAGGTTGGCATCGCTCAGGTTGGCATCGCTCAGGTTGGCATTGCTCAGGTCGGCATTACCCAGGTCGGCACTGCTCAGGTCGACACCATCCAGGGTGGCATTGCTCAGGTTGGCAGAGCGCAGGTCCGCATTGCTCAGGTAGGCATTGAACAGGTAGGCACCGCTCAGGTCGGCACCGTTCAAATCAAGGTTCACCTCTGGATTGGCTTCTCTCCATTCGTTCCAGCCCTCAACGCTTGCTTTGAGTCGATCGACTTGTGTTTGGTCTGCCATCACTGTTCCCCTTTTCTCTCTGTTTGCTCTTCCACAAAAAACTCACCAGCAGGATTATACCATAAACTAGTCGACCACCCGTTGTCATTGTTTCGTTCGCACATTCGCACATGGCGTGCGAGCAGATGACGCATGGGCGCGCCGACTCAACATTCATCATTGACAGACCGTTTGTGGAGCGATTTGGCAAATCGCTCTACAAATGAGATCATGCGGGTGGCGGAGACAGAAGTCCTCCCAGCTCAAAGAATGGTGCAGGATTGCGTTGACGAGACTGCCCGATTTTGCCCGTGGGCATCTTCCCTGCCCCCTGCTGCTAAACGCTGATTTGCGGCTCTCATCTGATCGGCCCCGCCGGCGCCCCCCTGGAGACCCGTCCCTCCACATCCTGCCCCACGCTGTAGAGAACCGAACCGCCGTATCGCCCGCTCACATCGCCCGCTCACATTCTGCGTATTGCCGTTTCAGGGTTCTTGCCACAGACCACCGGCCTGATGCGATCGGGCTGTGGTATACTGTGCAGTAGAGAAGTACTCGCTGCATTCCCTGAACGCCGTGAGTCGCCCTGTACTGTCGGCCTGGTAGTGGATCAGCGGGAAGGGTCTATGGGCGTTCATCCCCGCCTCTGCGCCGGGAGATGCAGGCACTGGTACAATCCATATGAGCGAACCAAACGACGAATTCGACAGCCCGTGGAAAGAGATCGTCGAGCGCTATTTTGCCGAATTCATGGCGTTCTTCTTTCCACAGGCGTACGCCGGCATCGACTGGCAGCGTGGGATCGAGTTTCTCGACAAGGAACTGCAGCAGGTGGTACGGGATGCCGAGCTGGGACGGCGGTACGCTGATAAACTCGCCAAGGTGTGGCAGCTCAACGGTACAGAGGAGTGGGTGTTGGCGCATATTGAGGTGCAGGGGACGCCAGAACGCTCCTTCGACCGCCGCATGTACACGTACAACTATCGCCTGTTTGATCGCTACGACCGTCCGGTAGCGAGTTTTGCCGTCGTCAACGACGATAGCGCCGGACGGGAAGCAGGCCGGTTCGAGTATGCGCTGTGGGGATGCACCATCCGCTTCGAGTTCCCGGTTGTTGGCCTGGCCTCCTATGGCAGGCGCTGGCATGAGCTGGAAGGGGAGGACAATCCCTTTGCGACGGTCGTGATGGCCCATTTGAAGGCGCTGGAGACACGCCAGGACGCTGAATCGCGCGCCTTCTGGAAGTTCTTCCTGATCCGCCGTCTCTACGAACGTGGCTATGCACGCCAGGACATTCTCAATTTGTTTCATTTTGTCGATTGGCTGCTGTGGCTGCCTGAGAAGCT
>CAIRNL010000515.1 GCA_903879975.1 uncultured Chloroflexota bacterium
CCAGTGCGACCGGTGCGAGTCCCCACGTCGTCGCCGCTCTGCAGCCCGGACAACCCACAACTGACGCCGCTCGCCGAGCTGCCGATCGAGCAGAGCAGCAGCAGTGTGGTCGACGGAGGTGTGCGGTACGACATCAGGTACACGAATGCCAATCGGGAAACTTTCAACGTCGGCCTCGACAGCCAGAGCAGCGATGCGGCGGAGGCCTACATCGCCACGGTCAAGGTCTGTTTCGACGCGATCGAGGGCACGATCGACGTGCCCGATCAACTGGTGCCGCTTTCGCCCGCCGATACGCTTTTCGCCGTGCTCGTGGAAACTCTCGGCATTCCATCCAGCGACTTCTGGAACGCCTACTTTGCCAACGTGGCCGGTGGCACGATCGCGAACCTGGCTGATCTGCTGAACGAACGCGGCATTCCCCCCGAAGAAGTGATGCGAATGGCAATCGAGCGCTACATGGAGCAGGCGTCTGCGCTGCGCAGCCAGGGAATGCCACTGGACAATCCAGATGCCGGCCTTGAACAGGAATACAGTGCCGTGCTCTTCGGCGACATCGCCGCTGAGGAATACTTTGGTCTCGATGATCCGTCTGATGCCGATCTGACGCAGGAGCTGTATCGGGAACGGGACAACCTGTCCGTCGAAGTGACGTGGCTGGACGGCCCCGACCGCGCCGAGCCACCGTATACCATTCAGTTCTACGTCGATCCCTGCCTGGGCAAATACACGACACAGTGGTACAGCTGGCGTTCGTTGAAGTATGCCTATGCCCGCGCCTACGTCACATCCGGTGCGGCCAGCCTGGGGCTCTGGCGCTGGGACGGTTTCTCCAACAGGGTTGGCTACGCGACCGCCTATGCGCCCTCCTATACACCCTGGTTGGTCGACTCCACTTCCCAGTGCCGCTGGTACAGGGTCCATGTCTACGGGACACAGGAATGGAACTGTTACGCCCTGTATGGTGCATGGCAGTATGCGCCGAGCGCCGTGTGCAACTAAAGGAAAGGTCAATAGAAACCAGGAGCTTGCCAGTTCGCCCTCTCGGCGCCGGCGTGCTTTCCCGGGCATGGGCTTGGCATTGCCCATGCCCGGCACTTCGGGCAACCTGATTGGGAGCGCACAACGGAACTCGAGCAAAGAAGCGTGGCAGCTTCACCCAGTTTGTGGCGCGGCGCCCCGGATGGTACGATGCGCCTGCCTGTCCCCGATACCAATCTCAACCGACCTAGATGGGAATCACCGATCATCATGACAGACATTCACGTCAATCTTTCGGGCAAGGTTGCCCTCCTCACGGGTGCCGGCAGCGGCATCGGCCGCGGGCTGGCGCTGGCCATGGCCCAGGCTGGCGCCAGCGTGGCGGTGCTCGATATTGCCGGCGACGCGGCAGCCCGTGTTGCTGCTGAGATCACTGCGCTGGGCCGGCCCGCTGTGGCACACTGCGTCGACGTGACCGATGCCGCCGCGATCCAGGCCGCCGTCGATGCAACGATCGCCGCGCTGGGGCACATCGACTTCGTCTTTGCCAATGCCGGTGTGCTGGGACCGGCAGACTTTCTGGAGATCTCCCCGCTCGACTGGGACGGCGTGCTCGACGTCAATGTCAAGGGCGTGGCGCATACCTGCCGCGCTGTCGCAGCGCACCTGATGGAACGGCGCGCCGGGCGCATCCTCATCACGGCCTCCTACAACGGCGTGCGCGCCGGCGCACACGTGATTCCCTACCGCGTGAGCAAGGCTGCCGCCATTATGTACACACGCTGCCTGGCGATGGTGATGGCGCCCTACCAAGTCACCGTCAACGCCATCTGCCCAGGGGTGACGCTGACGCCCATGCAACTGGCCTATGCCGAAACGACGGCTGCCGAGCGCGGGATCACCCCCGCGGAATATCTGGCGGAGCGCGCCGCTCGCATCCCTATGCAACACTTTACGGAGATCGAAGACCTGGCCGGGCTGGCGCTCTTTCTCGTCTCCGACCGTGCGCGGCTCATCACCGGGCAGGCTATCGCGCCCGACGGCGGCGTGATGACGTCGTCATGATGGGGGCATCCCACTTGCCGCAGCGCATGCTGGCATGGCCGTTCTTTGGCAATGGCCTCGATTCGCTGGGCGTGAACGGCGCGCCGGTCGAGCTGCCCCTGCCCGGCTGTGGCGCCGACGAACTCCTGGTGCGCGTCGACGCCCTCGGCCTGTGTGCGTCGGATGTCAAGATGGTGCGCCAGGGCAGTCGCTACCCACTCTTCTTTGCGCGCGACTTTGCCGCCAGCCCCGCACAACTCGGCCACGAGGTCTCACTGACTGTCGTTGCGGTGGGCGAGCACTGGCAGGGCGTCTACGCAGTAGGGCAGCGGCTGGGCCTGCAGCCTGATGTCTTCGCCGGCGGCCGGCGCGCCATCTTCGGCGTCAATCTCCCCGGCGGCATGGCGCAATATGTCACGCTCGGCCCGGCGGTGCTCAGCGGCGACTCGGGCAGCTACGTCTTTCCCGTGCCGCCCGCGCTCAGTCACGCCGACGTGGCCGTGCTGGAACCGTGGGCATGCGTCGACGTCGCTTTCAGCCCCACGGCTCGACGGTTGGCGCTCAAGCCCGGCGGCACACTCTGCATCCAGGGACGGGAAGAGGATTCGGCACCCTACTATTTCGGCGCAGCGCTGCCCAGCGCGCGCGTGGTAGCCAGCACCGTGGCACCGGCGCTGCTGCGCTGGCTGGAACAACAGCCGATCGACCTGACAGTCATGGCACCTGGCGCAGAGGGCACACTGCCTGCATCCTGGGCAGATGTGCGCTTCGACGACATCGTCCTGCTCGATCCGCGGCACGCAGCCTCTGTGGCGGCCGCTGCAGAGCGCCTGAAGCCGCACGGGACGCTGGCCCTCATCACACCGCAGCCGCTGGACGGGCCAGTCGCCGTCGACGCCAGCCGCCTCCACTACGAGCACTGGTCGCTGCTGGGCTGCCCCGGCCCCGCGATCGACGCAGCATACGGCACAACACGCAATCGCTCTGACCTGCGGCCAGGCGGCGTGCTGCTCGTGGTCGGCGCCGGCGGGGCGATGGGACGCATGCACATCCAACGCGCGCTGGAGATGCCGCAGGGCCCGCGGGCGATCATCGCCACCAATCGCGGGCAGGTGCGCCTGCACAGCCTGGTGGCGCGCTTCGCACAGCCGGCCGCGACGGCTGGATGCGAACTGATTGCCTTGAGCCCTGACGAAGAGCCGGCACGGCTGGCCGCCACGATCGACCGGCTGACAGAGGGACGCGGCTGCGACGACGTGGTGGTCGTCGTGCCGGATGCCACGGTGATGCAGGCAGCAGTACAGTGGCTGGCGCCTGACGGCATGTTGGTGCTCTTTGCAGGAGTCCCACGGGAGCAGATCATCCACCTGCCGCTCGATCGCACGGCGCGCTACGGTGCACAGTTCACCGGCACCAGCGGCTCCTCTGTGGCCGACCAGCTCGCCGTACTCGCCAAGGCCAGCGCCGGAACACTGGCGCCGGCGGGCTGCGTGGCGGCCATCGGTGGGATGCGGGCCGTACCGGCAGCATTGAGCGCAATGATGGAAAATCGATTCCCCGGCAAGATCGTGATCTACCCGCAACTGCCCGATCTGCCGCTGCTCGGCCTGGACGAACTGCACACAGCGCTGCCTGCAGTGCACGCCGCATTGGGGGCAGGTCCCAGTTGGACGCTCGCTGCGGAAGCAGCACTGCTGGCGGGCAAGGAGGATGACTATGCCAGCCGCTCGTGACGAGTTCCTGATCGGCGTGGACCTGGGCACGAGCGTGGTCAAGGCTGCGCTCTATCGGCCGGACGGCACGGCCATCGCCACAACAGAGCAGGCGACTTTTCTCCACCAGCCAGCGCCAGGCAGCGCCGAGCAGGACCCCGACGAATTTGTTGCGGCAGCGCTGGGCGTCATTCGAGACGTTGTGACACAGGGCCACGTAGCGCCCGGTGCGGTGGCTGCGATCGCCTTCGCCGGGCAGATGGGCGGGCTGTTGGCCATCGACCACGAGTGGCGGGCGATCACGCCGTGGTATGTCTCGACGCTCGACACGCGCTATGTGCCCTATATTGCCCGCATGGAGGCGTGCGCCGGGCCGGCGATGATCGAGTTGAGCGGTGCGGTGCCGATTGCCGGCCCGCGCCTGCTGTGGTGGCAGGAAGAGCATCCGGCCCTGTATGCGCGCATTGCCAGGGTGTTGATCCTGGCCAACTACGTGGCTGGGCGGCTGGCCGGGCTGACGGCGGAGGGGGCATTTATCGATCCGTCCTATCTCACCTGGACGGGACTCAGCGACACTGCCCGTCGCACCTGGTCGACGCAACTCATCGACCAAGTGGGAGTGGACGCGGGGAAACTGCCGCACATTGTCCCGGCAGCCACGCAGATCGGCTCCCTTTCGGCAGCGGCGGCCGAGGCGTGCGGGCTGCGCGCCGGCGTTGCCCTGGTGGCCGGCGCCGGCGACCAGGTAGCGGGCTTTCTGGGGGCGGGGCTGATAGAGACGGGACAGGTGATCGACGTGGCCGGCACCTTTCCGGTGTTGGCGACTCCGCTCGATCGCTTTCTGCCCGGCGCGCGCGGCGCCACCTTTCAGGCGCTGGCCGGGCCGCTCGAGCGCGCGCCGTGGTATGCCATGATGTATATTGGCGGCGGCGGGTTGACCCACCGCTGGTGCGTGGAGAATTTTGCAGGCGGCAGCGCTGGGGCTGCCCACTATGCTGCGCTCGACGCCCAGGCGGCAGCGTTGGCGCCCGGCGCCGAGGGGCTGATCTTCCTGCCCCATCTTGGCGGCCGCACCAGCCCGGCCGATCCAGACCAGCGCGGCGCGTGGCTGGGCATCACGTGGACGCACCGGCCGGCGCACTTCTACCGTGCCGTGCTGGAATCGATCGCCTACGATTATGCCGGCGCGCTGGCGGAACTGCGCAATCTGGTGCCGTCTCTCTCCGTCGATGCCGTGCGCGTCATCGGTGGCGGCGCACGGAGCGCGCTGTGGAACCAGATCAAGGCCGACGTGCTGGGCGTGCCCTACGTGCCGCTGCGCCGCCACGACGTGACGACGTGGGGCAGTGCGATCCTGGCAGGCCACGCCGTTGGTATCTTCCCCGACATGGCAAGGGTGGCGTGGCACAGCATCGAGCAAGGGGCAGCGATTGCGCCGCGGACTGTGCACACCGTCTTCTACGCCGGCTACGTGCAGGCCTATCAGCAAGCCCTGGCCGACCTGCGTGGCGTGCAGGCTGCGTTGGCGCGCCTGCGCAGCCTGCACGCCACGCCATCACGCACATCCTCGGCCGCATAACCGGCATCGCGCAGGGTGCTGGCCGCCGATCGCAGCAATTCTTCGTCGATCAGAAAGCGGTGCATACGCCCAGGCCGCCATCAGGATTTCCGCGCCGACAACGATCTGTGCCGCATCATGAAACGCACGTTTCGGTATGTGTCAATAGCCCGCGCTTCTGTTCGTCCTTCCTTCTACAGCCGCCACCATGATTTCCTAGTCTTTGCCTGGGCATATCTATCCATCCTTTTTACCAAAGGAGTTCCAGCATGGCCGCTATGATTGCGCCCCGTCCCCAGGACGACAAAGCCGACGCCGACCTGCCAGCGCTGACGCCCGCTCAACGCGCTGCGCTGCACCAGGTCTATCAGTTGATCCTCTCCCATACCCCGTCCCCGCCTGCACTGCAGAGGGAGAAGGCCGGCAGCGCTAACGCCGCCGGCGAGCAGACGCCACCCGCTACGTCGAACCCACCGCCACTGCCGCCGAACCCACCGCCACCGTCGCCGAACCCACCGCCACCGTCGCCGAACCCACGAACCAGGCGCAGAGCGAGCGGTACCTCCTGAGCACCGAGCCAATCGTGCGCTGCGCTTTGCGGTGCCTGCCGGATTGACCGCTCTGGCCAGCCGTCCAGCAGGACATCCCCGGCACTCCTGCCATCCCTTTCCACAGCGCATGGCAACTGCCGGTGCCGTGGGGCTGGTCGACCTGTGACCGGCCAGAGCTACCGCCTGCTTGTCGTCGACAGCCAGGGACGTGCCGACCCCCAACGGCACGTCCCTGGCTGCGACCCATGGGCAGCCAGGACGTCAACGCCCTCCATCCCGCAGGCTTCGACGTGCGCGCGTGGGTGCCGGCGGGATGGGCGTAAATAAACATCCCTGCGACGCAGAGTCTGCGGCCTCTGCGTCAGATGATCAATGTTCAACGAAAGGATTGGTACGATGATCAGAGACGAACAACTGGAACGCCTGCGTGCGCTGACGCAGTTCTACACCGAGGAACTGCCCGACCGCGACGCCCAGGATACCCTGGTGCTGCTCCTGAACGTGTGCGAGATCCTGGAACTGACGCCGTCGGCTCTGACACGGGTCTTCGGGCCGGCGGTGCTGACATGGGTGACGGGACTCGTCTACGGCGAGTGGGCGAGTGCAGGGTAGGCGCACCAAACAAAAATCGCTGTCAGTGGTCCCCCGAAAGCCGGTTTTGGGGCCGGCTACCACTGACAGCGTAATAATATTTTACTGCACCCCACCGCAGGGGGGCAAACGGGCGATGTTCTTTTTGTTCTTTCGCTTTTTTTCAAGTTTGCGTACCTTCTCAATATATTTCGTGGTATGACATTGTCAACAAAACGCTAGCGCCGCGCATATGCGAAATCTATGCTATAGATGGGAGAATAGCCAGCATTGAAACGGCAAGAGAACAAAC
>CAIRNL010000516.1 GCA_903879975.1 uncultured Chloroflexota bacterium
AATCAACGCATCACAACTTGATCGCCACTTCGCGTTTTGCTACACTCATTCCAATGCCACCCACCAATTCACCTCGACCCCCATGTTCGTAGGCTATGCCCGCGTCTCCACCGGCGAACAGAACCTCGACCTGCAAGCCGACGCCCTCAAGCAGGCCGGCTGCGAGAAGGTTTTTACCGACCAGATGAGCGGCGCCAAGGCCGAGCGGCCTGGCCTCCAGGAGGCATTCTCTTTCGTGCGCACCGGCGACACATTGATCGTCTGGCGCTTGGACCGCCTGGGCCGGTCGCTCAAGGACCTTGTCCAGCGGGTGGAAGAGTTGCAGCAGCGCCAGGTCGGCTTCCGCAGCCTCTATGAGAGCATCGACACCACCAGCTCGGTGGGCAAATTCCAGTTTCATGTCTTCTCGGCCCTGGCCGAGTTCGAGCGGGACCTGATCCGCGACCGCACTATGGCAGGGCTGCGCGCAGCCCGCGCCCGGGGCCGGCTGGGCGGGCGCCCACGCCGGCTGACGCCGGAACAGGTGAAGATGGCATCCCATCTGATGCAAGATCCTGACGTCTCAGTCAAAGAGATATGTCAAACCCTGACGATATCGCGGTCAACGCTATACCGGAATGTGGGAACGCATCGAGAGATGCGCTAATTTGCGATTCCCTTTCAGGCTTATCGCCCGCCAATGCTATAATCGGATTGACCTTGACACCTGCTGCGACCCTGGTCAGGAATTTGCTCACTGGTTATCTCAATGGCTTTCACCCAATACCATGCAAAGTATTTTGCCCATGAGTTGACCAAACGCTGTTCTTCCGACAGCATGGAGAAACTCGCTGGCGCTTTCGTAGACGCCCAGGTGGATCTAAACCCACACCAGGTTGAGGCAGCGCTGTTTGCCTTCAAGTCGCCGCTCTCCAAAGGTGCGCTGCTGGCAGACGAAGTAGGGCTTGGCAAGACGATTGAGGCCGGACTGGTCATTGCCCAGAAATGGGCGGAACGCAAGCGCAGAATCCTGATCATTACCCCCGCCAGCCTGCGCAAGCAGTGGCACCAGGAGTTGCAGGAGAAATTCTTTCTCCCTTGTACAATTTTAGAGACACGCTCGTATAAAGAAGCCGTGCGGTGCGGAGAGGATCGCCCCTTCGAGCCTAGAGATAGCATCGTTATCTGCTCCTATCAGTTTGCGCGCAGTAAGGCGGCAGATGTGCGTGCCACGCAATGGGATCTCGTGACAATTGACGAAGCCCACCATTTGCGTAATGTCTATAAGCCGGCGAATGTCACTGCCAACACGCTGAAGCAGGCATTGGAGCATGCCCCAAAGCTGCTGCTTACGGCAACGCCGCTGCAAAACTCTCTGCTTGAGCTATTTGGCCTCGTGAGCTTCATCGACGAGCATGCGTTCGGTGACCTTCAGAGCTTTCGCGAGCAATTTGCCTACCTCAACGACCGCGCAGTATTTGAGACCCTAACCTGGCAGAGCCAGAACCAAACAGGTCGTTGAAGTGCGCATTGGAGTCAGTTGCGGTAAAGTATCTTTGAGCCACGCCAAGAGAGAGGTGACAAGATGCCGCAAGCCCTGATCACAGAAAGATACGCAGCCGATATTGCCGGTGTGTTGAATTGCTA
>CAIRNL010000517.1 GCA_903879975.1 uncultured Chloroflexota bacterium
GCCTGGTTCTCTCCGGCCAACAGCGCTTCATAGACGGCGAAGAGCCGGTCCCGGTTGGGAATGCGCAGCAGGTCATGCAGGGTCGTACCAGGCTCGTAGCCTTTGATATGGCCGTCTGCGTCGCGCTCGATCGTGCCGAGGCCGTCACGGCCGATCTCCAGGCTGCGCACCGCCTTTTGGAGCGCTTCCTTGAAGGTGCGGCCAATGGCCATGGCCTCGCCAACAGATTTCATCTGCGGCCCCAGTTCGCGGTCGACGCCAGGAAATTTCTCGAAAGCCCAGCGCGGCATCTTGACCACCACATAGTCGATAGATGGCTCGAAGGCCGCCACGGTCTGGCGCGTGATATCGTTGCGTAGCTCGTCCAGTGTGTAGCCCACCGCTACCTTGGCCGCCAGCTTGGCAATCGGAAAGCCGGTGGCCTTGGATGCCAGCGCCGACGAACGCGAGACGCGGGGGTTCATTTCAATGACGACGACACGGCCACTGGCCGGATCGACGCCAAACTGGACGTTGCTGCCACCTGTCTCGACGCCAACCGCACGCATCACCAGTCGCGCCTGATCGCGCAAGCGTTGGTACTCTTTGTCCGTCAACGTCTGTGCAGGCGCCACGGTGATGCTGTCGCCGGTATGCACACCCATGGCATCCAGATTCTCGATGGAGCAGACGACGACGAAGTTGTCGGCCGCATCGCGCATCACCTCCAGCTCATACTCCTTCCAGCCGATGAGCGATTCCTCGACCAGAACGGTGTGCACCGGGCTCTCTCTGAGCCCCCACGCTACCTTCTCATCGAACTCGTGTGGCGTGAAGACGGTGCCGGCACCGCTGCCGCCGAGGGTAAAGCTAGGACGAATGAAGATCGGATAACGGCCGATCTCCTGCGCAATCTGGCGCGCTTCAGCCAGGCTATGGGCAACCCCGCTGCGCGGGGATTCCAGCCCGTATGCGGTCATCGCATCCTTGAACAGTTCGCGATCTTCGGCGACGCGCATGGCACGTAGGTTGGCACCGATCAATTCCACGCCGTAGCGGTCGAGGATGCCCTGCTCGGCGAGCGCTACGCCCAGGTTCAGCCCGGTTTGGCCGCCCACAGTCGGCAGGAGCGCGTCTGGCCGCTCACGGGCAATGATTTTTTCTAGCACGTCGACCGTCAGCGGCTCAATGTAGGTAGCGTCAGCCAGCTCCGGGTCCGTCATGATGGTAGCCGGGTTGGAGTTCACCAAGACGACGCGGTAGCCTTCCTGGCGCAGCGCCTTGCACGCTTGCGCGCCTGAATAGTCAAACTCACACGCCTGCCCAATCACAATCGGCCCGGAGCCGATAATCAAGATGGATGTTAAGTCAGTTCGTTTCGGCATTGGAAGTCAGAAAGCATAGCCACGAAGGCACGAAGAAATGAAAGTTCGCGAAGGACTCCGATGGTCGATACTCTATCATAGATACTCCGCTGCGCTTGCCTCTTCATGTCTTTGTGGCTACAATTCTTCTTCGTTTTTTGACGGCGGTCGCAGTTCCCGCCTTACCAAAACAAAGGAGATTCATAGCGTGAGCGCTCAAGATGCACTCAAAGCATCCACTTCGACTCGGGATGGCGAGTTGGCCCATGCGACGACGGTGACGCTGAGCACAGCGGCGGTCATTGCCATAGCAGCCTACACGGGCGCACAACTCCTGTCCAATATTGCCAGTCTCAAGATTGGCATTGTCCTTGGCCTGGCCGTGGATATGGGCACCTTTATTTACCCCGTTACGTTCACACTGCGCGACGTGGCACACAAAACCATCGGCAAGCGCAACACGCAGACGCTCATCCTCGCATCGGCAGGGGTCAACCTCTTTGCGGCACTCTACCTGGGGTGGGTGTCCAATGTGCCCGGCGATCCGGCCTGGGGTCTCGCGACTGAATGGAATGCCGTCTTCAACGCCAGCCTGCTTGGCCGTATCGTTGTTGCCTCCATCGTGGCGATGGTTGTCAGCGAATTGGTCGACACAGAAGTCTATCACTGGTTCGTGACCCAGATCACGCACCGCTACCAATGGGCACGCGTGCTGATCAGTAACGCGGTCAGTGTGCCGGTAGACAACCTGGTGTTCACGCTCGGCGCCTTTGCCGGTCTGCTGCCCTGGGGTGTGATCGGGCAGATTTTTCTCTTTAACCTGATTCTGAAGTACGTCGTTTCCGTCGTGAGTATGCCGCTCATCTATGTCACGCGCGATCGTGACTGGCGCGAACAGTAGTATCGGTGTAGATCAGTCGTCGTCCATCCGGTGCTGGGGCGCTGCCCATTCCGGGTAGACGCAATGCCGGTCGATCTTCTCGATTTGGCCGCTTTGATGTACAATCTCGTCATGGTTGTCGACCCTACTACGCCGGTGCAGGAAAATGGGGTTGCCGGTATTTCATCTGGCTCAGCATCCAGCCGCCAGCACTGGCTGCGCTGGATGCTCACCCTGGCGCTTGGCACACTGGCTCTGTTGGCCATCTTCTACGATGTCCTCGCAAGTGGCCAGGGCCTGCCCTACCTCTACCAGCGCATCCAGACCTTCGTCACCATCTTCCTGGGCATCTTCATTGAAGCGGTGCCATTTTTGCTGGCCGGCGCCGTCGTTTCCGGATCGATCGCTGTCTTTGTCGACCAGTCGGCTATCGATCGCTATCTGCCCAAGGCTGCCCTGCCCGGTGCAATGGTGGGTGGCCTCATGGGGGTTATTTTCCCCGTCTGCGAGTGCGGCGTGGTGCCTGTCGTGCGCCGGCTCTATGAAAAGGGGCTGCCGCTCTCTATTGGAATTGCGTTCCTGTTGGCGGCCCCAGTCGTCAACCCGGTCGTCATCCTCAGCACCTACAGCGCTTTTGGCTGGGGTGCGATCCTCGTCGGGCGAATTGTCTTCAGTTTTCTCATCGCAGTCGTTGTCGGCTTTCTTTTTAGCCGGGCAAAACCTGCTGAGGTGCTGCTGCCAGCCATCTGCCAGGCTCATGCCGATGCCTGCTGCTCAATTCATGACCAGCACCTCCCCAAGGCCCCGCTCAGTCAGCGTTTCACCCGCTCCCTCACGCTGGCTGGCGATGACTTTCTCGACATGGTGCGTTACTTGATCGCCGGTTCTATGCTGGCGGCCGCCATGCAGACCCTGGTGCCGCAGAGTGCGCTGCTTGCCGTGGGGCAGGGACCGGTCATCTCCGTCCTGGTCATGCAGGCGTTGGCCTTCGTGCTCTCTGTCTGCTCCACGGTCGATGCATTCCTGGCCCTTGCCTTTGCCGGCACCTTCACCACCGGCTCCGTGCTGGCCTTCCTGGTCTTCGGCCCCATGGTCGATATTAAGAGTTCGCTCATGTTTCTCGGTGTCTTTCAGCGCCGCGCCGTCGCCTATCTCATCCTGTTACCATTGCTGCTCTCCATGCTCATGGGCATCTGGTGGAATCTGAATATCGGCTGGTGACGAAAGGTTCTTATGCCCTTGCTCGAACGTCCTAAGTTCCAGAACGCCGTGAAAGCGCTGCTCCTGCTCGGCCTGGCCCTGTTCCTGTACACGCGGTTGGCCGACGGTACGCTTTTCTTCTACATCAACCAGCGTTTCATGATATATACGGTCATTGCCATCGCCGGGCTGCTGCTCGTCGCCGTCAGCTATCGGCCTATGGGACGGCAGCCCGCGCCGGACGAACACGATCCGGCCGAATCGCACACACATCATCGCATGACGTGGGCAGGGCTGGCGCTGATCGCCCTGCCAGTTGTCCTGGGTATTCTCGTGCCGCCGCGTCCATTGGGCGCCGCCGCGATGGGGAACCGCGAGATCAATCTCGCATCGCAGCCACGCAACGTCCTGCCGGCAGCGGTGCGCGCCGCCGCTCAGAAGGGTTCGCTCGACCGCAACCTGCTCGACTGGCTGCATGCCTTCTCCGCATCCCCCAACGCAGCGCAGGCTTTTGCCGGCGAGCCGGTGGACGTCATCGGCTTTGTCTACCACGATGAGCGGCTGGACGATGGCCAGTTCATGGTCAATCGCTTCATCGTCAGTTGCTGCGTGGCCGATGCCAATGGGGTCACGATGGTCGTGCGTTGGCCCGATGCCGCCACACTGCAGAACGATGCCTGGGTGCGTGTGGAGGGTGTGTTGCAGCCCGGGGTCTTTGCGGGCGCACCGCTGCCCATCCTGGCGGCGCAGCATGTCACACCTGTCGATATGCCCGATCAACCCTATCTCTATCCGTGAGCCGCCGCTATCCGGTCGATTGCCGCCCGGCTCCCATCCACCCGCTCTGATCCATGTCTGCTGTATCGCCTGACCGCCGCCCGAGCCGTTTCGACCTCACTGTGGTTGGCGTTGCTGCCGGCCTCGTGCTCCTGATCTTGCTGCTCATCGGGCGCGGCGACCAGGTCGGCCTGACGGTTGTCTCCATGACACCCGCAGACGGCAGCGCCGGCATCTCGACGCGCGGGAGCATCGTTGTCGAGTTCGATCAGCCGCTGGCCAGCACTACCGTAGCCGTAACCCTCGACCCGCCGGCAGATGGCCAGACGACCGTCGAGGGTGCAACCGTCACCTTTGTCCCACAGGCGCTGGCCCCGGACACGCTCTACCGGGTTCGTATCGATCCCGGCGTGCGCGGCGCGAATGGGAGATCGCTCACCCGCACACTGGAGTGGGGCTTTGCAACTGGCCGGTCGCAGGTGCTTTTCACGCGCGTGCTCGACGGCAAAGAGCAGCTTTTCACGGCACCCGTGCCCGCACCGGCTGCGGCGGGCAACAGCGCCCCGGGAGACCAACGCACTGCGGCAGCCGCCGGTGTCTGGGATTTTGCCGTGTCGCCTGCCGACGGACGCATCGTCTATTCGGCGCTCACCGACACCGGCGCCAGCGATCTCTGGCTACTGGCCTCCGATGCACCTGCGACGGAGCCGTTGCTCCCCTGCCCGACGGCCTTTTGCAGCAGCCCGTCGTGGTCGCAGGACGGCGAGTTGCTGCTCTTTTCCCAGCGCAATGCCAATGACTTCGGCGCAGCCGCTGTCAGCCCGCCGCGACTATACATCATGCATGTAGCCAGCGGCGAGACGGCACCCGTCTTCAGCGACAGCCAGAAGCTTGGCTTTGAGGCGCGTTGGGCCAGCGACAGCCAGTGGATTACCTATCTCTCGCCCGATTTCATCGGTATCGGCGTCTACAACCTGGAAAGCGGCGACGAACGCTTCTATCCGACACAAACCGGCGAGGCCGCTGTCTGGCGCCCAGGATACACGCAGTTTGTTATGAACGAACAGCATGTCGACGACGATCGCGTCTCGATCCACCTCTATCTGGTCGATCCAATCGCAGATACACGCGTCAATCTCAGCGGAGAAACGGCACCGGTGGAAGACGGCGCCCCAGTGTGGTCGCCCGATGGCGAGTGGATCGCGTTTCGGCGCAACATCACCGCCGGCCCC
>CAIRNL010000518.1 GCA_903879975.1 uncultured Chloroflexota bacterium
ACCGGATCATCGTCCGTCATATTTTGCCCAATGCCATAGGGCCGATCATCGTGGCCGCAACGCTGGCCGTGGGTGCGGCCATTATTACAGAGTCAAGCCTCAGTTTTTTGGGCCTCGGCTTTCCGCCGGACACGCCAACCTGGGGACGAATGCTCTTTGAAGCGCAAAACTTCGTCGAGTTCATGCCTTCCATGGCGCTCTTTCCCGGCTTATTCATCTTCCTGACTGTGTTGAGTATCAATTATATTGGCGATGGGCTGCGCGATGCTCTTGACCCTCAAGTGCGCGGCAGACAAAGGTAATCGACTAGGGAGTGCGAGCATGACTTCACCATTCCGTCTAGGTTTCTTGACCCATCTCGAAGGCGATGGCGATCCACGCCACATCTATGCAGAGACGATTGAATTGTTCGTTGCAGCCGAGCAATTGGGCTTCGATGCTGTCTGGGTGGCACAGCATCACTTCAAGCCGTATGCAGGACGACTGCCTTCGCCGCTGCCGTTTCTGGCCGCTGCCGCACAGCGAACGCAACGGCTGCGACTGGGTACTGCGCTCGTAGTTCTACCCTTGGAAGAGTCGCTGCGTCTGGCTGAAGATGCCGCCGTAGTCGATGCGCTGAGCAACGGTCGACTTGAGTTGGGCGTCGGCAGCGGCAGCGACCCAGACGAGTTTGCCGCGTTCGGACGCGCACTCGATACACGCCATGCCCGCACATCGCTAGGCATCGATCTGCTGCGCCGCGCATTCGCCGGCGCAGCGCTAGACGGACGCGGCCAGCAACTCCAGCCGCCGGCATCCACGATGGTGGGCAGACTCTGGCAGAGCGCAGTGAGTGCGGCGGGGGCATGCTACGTAGCAGATAACAGCGCCGGTCTGCTGTTGGCACGCACTGCACTCAAAGAGGGTTGGCGCACCGATGAACTTCAGTTGCCTGCAGTTCAGGCTTATCTCCGGGCCTGGAACGACAGGACGATACCACAACGCATCGGGCTATCGCGCAGCATCTACCCGGCTGCAGACACACGCGCAGCGTTAGCAGGACTGCGCAACGATGTATTGCGCAACGTAAACAATCTAGTCGCACAGGGTCAGCTTCAGCCAGGACAGTCGCTCGAAGCGTACTGCGAACATCTTAACATCGCCTACGGCCATCCTGACCAAGTGGCCGAATTCTTGCACACAGATTGTGTGCTTCCGCATGCTACCGAGTTGATCCTGCAATTCAATCCGGCTGTGCCACCGCTTGATCTGGCGTTGCGCATGCTGGAGCAGGTCGCAACACAGATTGCACCGCAGTTGGGTTGGCGGTCGATACAGCCCCACCATGTGCCGCTCAGCACGGCCCAAAAGGAGTAAGCAATGTCTCACCCAGCATCCATTCCGTTGGTCGTGCCATCCGACACCCTGAATGAAATCGGTGTCCTGAAACGCCGCGAGATCGAAGCCCGTATTGTCGGTGCGTTTGTAGACGCACTGGCACAGGAGTTCGACCGCGAACGTGTGATCGCCATTCTAAGCGATACAGTGATCGGCCTCGCACGGAGCCAGGGCGCCGAACGTGCAGCACAGGTCGGAGACAACTCATTACCAGCTTTTGCTTCTTCAGCGGGCGACTGGCGCAAGGGGGACGCGCTCCAAATCGACGTGCTCGAGCAAAACAACGAGCGCTATAGCTTCAATGTGACGCGCTGTCGTTACGCAGAAATGTATCGCTCGCTCAACCTCCCCGAACTCGGTGCCGTCCTATCCTGCAATCGCGATTACTCGCTCGTTGAAGGCTTCAACCCTGAGATTCAGCTCGAACGCGCACAGACTATCATGCAGGGCGCATCATGCTGCACCTTTCGATACACCAAGCGCCAAACTGACCATTCACTGGCCGAAGACAAAGACAGGAACATCAAAAATGATGTCTAGTTATGTCACGTCCGCCTATTTCACCCGTGTCGAATCGTGGCGCCAACAGCGCGAAGCAGAGCTTCGTGACCCAGACGGCTGGCTGTCACTGGCGGGGCTTTTCGTGCTGACAGAGGGCAGCCTGCGCATCGGAAGTGCATCAGATAGCGACATCTTGCTGCCGAAAAACGCGCCGCCCTCCGTCGGAGAAATTTCGTTTCATGCGGGCAAGGCGACGCTATCCGTCACCACTGCACAGCCGGTGCTCAGCAATGGCGCGCCGGTGCACACAGTCGAGTTGGAAGACAACAGCGACCACAAGCAGCCTACCGTGATCAAGGTGGGTACAGTCAGCTTTTTCGTGCACAAGTTCGGAGACCAATATGCGATTCGAATCAAGGACAGTGCTCATCCTGCGATCCAGACGTTTGGCAGCTGCCTATGGTACGAAATTCAACCCGGCTACTGCGTCGCAGCCAAGTTCACGCACTTCAATGATGTACAGACCATCCCAATCGGCACGGCGATCAACACAACCACTCTCTATCGCAGCATCGGCGCCGTAGATTTTGTACTGCACGACCAGCCGCTGCGACTGCTGGCAACCGCCGGCGCCGACCGAAACCACCTATTCATCGTCTTCCGGGACGCCACCAGCGGCCAGGAGACTTACCCGCCCGCACGTTTTCTGACAGCATCGGTCGATGCGGCGGGCAGCGTCGAATTGGACTTCAACCAGGCGTACAACCCACCCTGCGCCTTTACGCCTTATGCAACCTGCCCGCTGCCGCCCCCTGCCAACGTTCTGACGGCGCGCATCGCCGCTGGTGAACGCTTTCCGTTCTCATTGCAGTCATCCGGCGTACCCAGCAAACACCCTGTACACGCTACAATCGGGTGAAGATCGGCGCTTGCAGACAGCCAATGATTCCTGCCCGTGGTTCGGCACAGCGCAGAACTTTATATCGTGAAATCCTCGCTGTGCCAAAGCCGCGCTTCCGGTGGCTGGGTGCGAAGTGCGGCGCGGTCGCAGTTGTAAGGATGCAGTTTCAACACCTCAATGCGCTGCAGCAGTTCCAACAGCGATGCTCCTATCAGGCAGAGCGTTGAGACTGCTGGCTCGGTTTCCCCCGACCGAGCCAGCCTCTGACAGCGATCCTTCAGTCCAGTCAGGACGATTCATATCCCCCAGCATGAAACACACCCGGCTGATACTGGACAATTGAACAACAGGTATCGACGACCATGTGGCGTTTGCGGCCGCTGGCTTTCTTGCCCAAACATGCACGGCAGACTTGCCACTCGCTAGAGAAGTCGCATCATCTTCCCCTCACACAAACACTGAGCGGCACCATCGTACAATTTGACGGCAGTTGCGACATGTGCCGTTGTGCAATTTGCCCGTTGACCTAATAGTGTTCTAGCAGTATAATGCCAGATGAAATTTAAGCCATGCTCGATTTTATCTAAAATTTACAGTTTTACTCACAAATTTTGTG
>CAIRNL010000519.1 GCA_903879975.1 uncultured Chloroflexota bacterium
GCAGCGTATCCGTGATTATGGCTTCAAGCTGGTCTGCGACTATTCACATGGGCTGGCAGGCGATACGCTGGCGGATATCTTCAACGAACTGGGCGTCGATGTCGTGCCGCTGAACGCGCGCATGGACGAGACCAAGCTCGCCATGCTCGAGGGTGAGTTCAAGGACAGCCAGGCGAAGATGGGGAAGATCGTCCATGCTCTGGGCGCTCAGATGGGTGTCCAACTCGACGTGGGCGGCGAAAAGATCTTCCTGGTGGATGAACAGGGCCAGGTGCTGGACGACACCACGGCGGCAGCATTGTTGCTGGAACTGGCGCTCTATGCCCATCCGGGACGGCCGGTCGCTGTCCCGATCACCATGCCGAATGCGTTCGAGACGATCGCCAGCTGGCACGGCGCGCGCCTCTCCCGCATCCCGCAGAACCTGCATAGTCCCATGCACACGGCCAGCACTGTCGGCTTGCTGTTCATCGCCGACGGCGCCGGCAGCTTCATCTTTCCTGGCTTTCAACCCGCCGTCGACGGCATGATGGCCACTGTGCGCCTGCTGGAGTACCTGGCGATTCGCAAAATCCCTGTGAGCGAAATTGTCGCCTACCTGCCGAAATTTCGCCTTGCCAAGGAGCCGGTTGACTGTCCCTGGGAAGCCAAGGGCATGGTGATGCGCATGTTGATCGCACGGCACCCGCACCATCGGGTCGACAAGATCGATGGCCTCAAGGTTCACTTCGATAACGGCGAATGGGTCCATCTTTCACCAAATCCTGAAAAGCCACGCTTTGAGATCGTCGCCGAAGCCGGTGCAGACGAGCGTGCCTGGGAGATCGTCTGCGAGTATCGCCGCATGATCGAGGAGATCGTCTACGAATCCAGCAGGATCGGCAGCAGCAAGAAGGACGAATAGGCGGCGCCGTGAAAAACCTGACGATTGAGACCCGGACGGCCAGGGAAACCAGGCTGGTGGGCGAAGTGCTGGGGCGCAATGCACAGGGTGGACAGGTGCTGGCACTGCACGGCGATCTGGGCGCTGGCAAGACAACTTTTGTGCAGGGACTGGCAGCTGGAATGGGTGTGCAGGTGCGCGTCACCAGCCCGACCTTTGTACTGGTCAACGACTACAACGCCGGCCACAAGATGCACCTGGTCCATGTGGACACATACCGACTCGGCAACAGCACCGGCGATGTGCTAGACGATGCCGCAACTTTCGGCATGGATGACTTTCTCGACGATCCCGCAGCCGTCGTGGCTATCGAATGGGCCGAGCGGGTAGCGCCGCTCCTGCCGGTCGACCATCTCAGCGTCTCGCTGGCGGTCGTAGAGGGTTCGCCGGACGGACGCATCCTCTGCCTGCACGCAGGCGGGCCGCAGAGTGAGTCCCTGCTCATGGCGCTTGCCGAGCATGTGGCGGCAAGCAAAAAGCTGGCGCCCGACCAACAGGCGTCAACCTGATGCTGCGATTTGCCCTGTACACACTCATCTGACCACTGCAGGTAGGTAGAGCCTCTCCAGCAGAGCCAGGTCGATATCGCCCACGGCCATCGTGACCTGCACCCACACCGCATCCACCGAGGAATTGGACGGCAGCGAGATACGCACTTTGCCCTGATAGAGGCCTGGCGCCAGGCCGGCCGGCACACCCCTGATCTCCAGCAGGTCGCTGGTCGACGACAGGTGCAGCCATTGCTCGTCTGTCTCTGCCTGCCACGGGCTGCCGGCACAGTGGAGGCAGAGCACGTTGAGCACGGCTGGCGCCGGTGCCAGGTTGTTATCGCTGGTTTCCATCCATACCGATGACGGCGTGACAGCCAGTTCCGTGCGCGCCTGGCTGGTGGGCGGCTGGTAGCTGAGCACGCCGGTGTGCGTGTGCAGATCCTGCGGCGCGCTGAATGCACCGCTGTCATCGACGAAACGCGCCTGAATACCGTGGTTGCGCAGATAGTCGTTGGGAGCCTGCCACTGTAACGGCGCATTGGCTGGCACAGCAGGCGTGTACAGGCTCACTGCGTCGGCATCGACCGCTACTGGGCCGATGCGTTCGCAGGAGAACAGGATGCTGGTGGCGGCACTGGCAGGATCATAGGCAACGGTAAATTCTTGATAGTTACCGGGTGCGTTGAAATCAATGCCACGCACAGTTTTTGCTGCCACCTCGCGACCGTCTACCAGCACGCGCAGCTGCAGTACATCTTGTGTGGATGTGTTGTCGCCTACCTTGACGCGGAAATAGGCCACACCAGGTGACGCCGCAAGGTGGCCGCTGCTCCAGACGTTGGCGATTGTAGGGTTGGAACCCGGCTGCAAGCGCGTATATGTCCCTCCCACAGCTGCCGTGTCGTCCAGGGTCTGTGCCAATCCGCCGGAGATGGCAAACGTCGGATCGCTGTTGTCTCCTACCCATCCTATGCTGAACTGCACCTTGGGCCAGTTGCCGGCTTCGATTCGGGCCAGGTTGAATCCGTTTCCGACCTGGCTGGCTCCGTCGAAGGAAAGCTGGTTTGTGGGCAGATCGCTGCCCAGATAGATGGTGTCGAAGGCGAGCGCTGTGCGCCCAAGCGCGTCGCGTGTCTTGACGTAGACGCTTTTCCAGCCGTCGCCTGGGGCAAGCACCCAGTCGATCTCGGCCTGATAGGTCTGCCACACGGCTCCGGCGAAGTTGGGGTCATTGGCGACCATCATCTCGACTGACGCGCCCAGTCCGGTAAAGCCGCTGCCCATTTCCTGGCTGTAGATGTAGAGCTTGACATCGGGCGTCGTGGCGGATGGCGCCTCGTCGTCGATGATGACGGGTGCATAGTTGCGATCGAGCGCCATGTCCTGGACGACGTAACCGCGGCCGTTGCTGCTGTCGTACGCGTAGCCCAGACCCATCTCGCGGTAGCGGGTGTCGAGTATGCCGGCCTTGTGGTCTGGACTGTTCATCCAGGCGCGCACTGCTGCGGCCGGCGTCACATAGCCGCACACTGAATTCTCGCCCCATGCGGTGACATGGGTGTATCCGGCATTTCGCATGCGTTCACCAGGACCGCGCCCTGTGCTGTCTGTGTGGCTGCAATAGCCGGACGGCAGGTTGGTGACGACGTCGAGGGCAAAACCGCGTGCCGCCTCACTCAGTTCGCGATTCCAGCGCAGTGGGGGAAGCCCCGCCCTGCGTCGCTCCAGATTGGTCAGATAAATGGCCTGAACCTCGTTGCGGAAGAGATCGGGTGTCTGTGTACTTTGGGCTGTGCTCTGAGCCGGGATGAGAAGCAGGGGGAAAACGATCAGATGAATCATCGTAACGTGTAGGATCGATTTAACCTGCGCCATATGCACTACGAACTCCGTTGAATCCCGTCTGCCGGTGCACCGATGCGATCTCATAGTGCCGGCAAAAACCGACACAGGATACAGGAACGATTGCTATCGCAGCAGATTCCTCACAAGAAAAACAGCTAAAATTTCAGGAAAATTATACTGCTTTTTTGTTTCCGGCATGTTCGACAATTGTGCAGCGTTTGCCCTACGCTGGTCTCTGGGCAGGTTCGAGGTTAGAGGTCGTCTGGCGTGTCGATATCTCGCAGCCAGGCCGCTGCGGCAGGAACGGTGACGCAGACGTCACGTTGTGCCGTCAGCACGGAGCGTCCACCGGCGTCGCCGGTGATAGCCATCAGTTCTGGCCAGAAGCGCCGATCGAAGAGGGCTGGCGCGCCGCGTGGGATGCCGTCGGGGGTCGGGGCTACGAGATCGGCGCCGGTGCGCCAGGCCTGAACCAGCCGTCTGAGCAACACTTCGTCGAGGAAGGGTTGGTCGACCGGCATCAGGATGGCGGCTTCGACTGCAGCGGGAAGTGCCCGGAGCGCCGTCTGCATGCTGGTTGCCTGGCCGGTTTCCCAGGCTGGATTGGGCACGATAGCGGCTGCCGGCACCTGTGCGCGCAGCAGCGAGGCCACGGCTGCAGCTTCGGCGCCGGTGACGACCGAAACGGGGCCGACATTGCTTGCCAGTGCAGTGCGCGCCGCCCGTACGACCATCGCCTCGCCATTCACCACTTCAAGCTGTTTGGGGCGACCCATGCGCCGGCTGCCACCGGCTGCCAACACGATGAGTGCCACCGGCCCCCAACGTTCAGCGACGGGTGCAGGGTTGCTAGAGCCGACGGTCGTCAGCAGCGCAGGGTGGCCGGCCTGTGCCAGCAGCGTTGCCGTCAGCCGGCCATAGGCTAGGCGCAGAGGGGTGTCGGCTTTGTTGAGCAGGGGCTGCAGCCGCATGGTCGGCTGCAGCCCCTTGGCACTGCCGGCCGGATGGCGCAGCAGCTGTGCCAGCATCGCTGGAGTCAGGTTGGCAGGCTTGTCACTGGAAAGCCCCAGCACAGCGCGTACCCGCTCAGGTCGATGCACGGTGTGCGCTTCAATGGGGCGGCCCACGGCGTCGAGCCCGCTGACGGGCGCCAGGAGCGTCGTGGTGGC
>CAIRNL010000520.1 GCA_903879975.1 uncultured Chloroflexota bacterium
ACATCGCGAGTGCTACTATCTGAAGCACTGGCCACACTTCCAGGATAGACCCATCTACTTTCGCCCGAAAGCCTATTTGGAAAAGCGGTGGCCAATTTGGTTGGGTAGTCAATGGCCGGCACGTGTGGCGCTCGTGGGACTGATGGTGCTCGCAGCAGAGAAACCCGCTAGCGACGCACAGAGCACGGATATCCATGCAACAATCAGCGAGATTCGAGATGCGGCGACTGCGGCCCTCCCAGGTGTAGACGTCAGGCGCCACGTGCGCAACGGGCTACGCGATCTACAGAGGCTCGGCCTTGCCACGGAGGTAGCTGCCGAACGGCGTGGCGCAACGTACCACTTTTCGTCCCAGGCTTTCGAGCGCAGCCCTCAAGTGAGCAGCCAGTCGATTGCTCAAATCTGCAGTTTAGACCCTGTCAGTGACGAACATTGGGTTGAGTTGATCGCCGCGTTTTTGCGCTGCAATGGGCTTCTGCTTGACGATGCGCCGCGTGTCTGGAGACAGATTCTCGCTTACGAACGCCATGTGAGCACAGAGGATGATGCGCGTGCGTTGCTGGCTGAACTGGAACAGCGTGCAGGCCACACATCAACGGCCGTGAGAATGATGCTCAATGAGTACGCTGGCCGTGTCGTGGCTAAACAGCCACGCTGGCTATTGGGCAATGAGGTTGAGATACGACTCGGCGCCAAGACACAATTGAGCACTGAAATGACCATGCCTGAATTGTATGGCGAGAACCTCCATTTGCGGGCAACTCAGCTGCTGATCCGCTATCAACGCACCGGTCGTCTCTCTGCCAACGATGCAGCAGCCACAGGAAACGGTCTTGTGATCGATATTCGCCAACCACCCAACACCGTAAGCCTGACCAACTCCTTGCACGCCAACAATATCAGTATCAATATGGGCACGCGGCTGAACTGCAACCACCTCCACCGTGCGCTGATCGATTATGCCCAGCCCTTCCAGTTGTTGGTTCAAGCTCGACAGCCGGAACCAAGGCTGACGCTGCGCTGCCAGTTTCGCGTGCTGACAACATAGCGCCTCACAGAGCGGTGGTTTGACCAGCACGCTCAAGGAGCGCCTCGATCGGGTCCAGGGGAAGGGAGGGCTGACCGGCGCCTGTGAATTTGGTGGGTACACGTCAATTCGATGCA
Organism: uncultured Chloroflexota bacterium; assembly: GCA_903879975.1. Taxonomy (GTDB): domain Bacteria; phylum Chloroflexota; class Anaerolineae; order Caldilineales; family Caldilineaceae; genus Caldilinea. Next base: position 1,165 of record CAIRNL010000520.1, read on the forward strand.
TAGGTCGGGTGTAACGCTTCCTTTGTCAGCACGTTCCGCAGGCCAGGCAGATCGTCACCCGTGATCACCACGGTTCGTGCTTTGCGTGCCTGCTCCGCAAATTCTCCATACGATGCTGCCAGCCGGTGGCCGCTTTCCGGCCGCATCTGGTTTGTCATGAACAGCCGGATGCTGTAATTGTCACCTAGATTCTTGGTCACCGCTACCAATTCGTCCAGCGCCCCCTTGTCCCATGGATTCTTCGATGTCTTGCACGACCCCGCCATCAACCGCCCCCGCCGCACGCCCATGAAATCGAGCTCGCGCGGCGCTCCACCGCTCAAGAAATGCACTGCATGGGCGCAGTAGTCGAAAACCGGCGCACCTTCCACTGCGGCAGCCGCTGCTTCCAGATTCACATACTGCTCCAACCAGCGGCCGTTGAGGAACTGCAGGCTTTCCGTATCTCTGAGCCGAAACTGTACTCTGTCACCTGACCGCCAGGTCAGTTCTTCTATCAGCTCCAGATCTGCCAATTCGTTCAACAGGCTTCGATGTGTCATTCCCCACGGCCAGTGCAGATTGCGCAACCGGATCGTACTGCTTTTCTTGCCGGAAAACAGCCAACCCATCATCTCTGCCGTTACAGCAGGATCCCGCGTAAGCAACGCAATTGCATTGAGGAAAAGGCCTTCCGGCGGCACTCCAATCGGATGCGCCTTGCTCTGATTCAGGCGTGCATCGCAAATTGTCAGGTAATCAATGATCGACAGCCGCGGGGCAATTCGCGTCACCTCGTGCTCCGCTGCAAGGTCGACCAACTGGCCGCTCCCTGTATCCTGGTAATAGGCCGGCCAGCCGTTGCCGCGTGCCATCTCATAGCCACCCAGAACCATGGGCACCGATCCGCCCGTCAGGCTCAACACGACGGGCCGATCGAGCGCCTGGCCGGCCAGACGCTCGATGGCAGCGCGCGTCGCACCGGGTTCGTACGGCGCAACCGCCTCCGGCTGCAGCACTGTACAGTCTGATACACTACGCTCTACCAACGCGCGCAGCGATTCAGCTCGCTCCGGCGTATCGATCGAAACAACGCAGCCGACCACAGCCGGCTGAAAATGTTGGACGGCCATTGCTGCAGGGTGGATGCGCCCGCCAAGCAACAGAAGCAGCAACGGCCTCTGCCTCTCTAATTTGTTCATCGATCTTCTCCGCTTTTTGTTTGCTCGTCGATCCGGCGACACTGTCCCATGCCCGCAGACGTCTGTACGCCGACACCTGCATACATGGCAAAGTCGGCCAGCAAGTTCGCCGTCAGCCTATAGTCGTCCTGCAGAATGGTGTAGGCGACACGGCCCGTTGCACCAACGCGCATCGACTGATTCTTGTGGTCCACCGTCTGGCTGTGCAGATCGAACCGGCTGATTCCAATATGTCTGGCAGCAAACTGGCGGATGGCCAGCCGCGCCGGTTCGCTGCTGAATGCCTGCCAGCGATTTGCTAGACTACCAAAGACCAGGTCGGGCTGAGGCAGCGGCATCGTGATCCCTTCTTTTTTGAATGCCGTCGGGCTCGCCAGTTCCAGCGTCAAGCGCCTGGACGCCAGGCTGGGGTCATCCAGATAACGGTCAACCAGAGCACGGTAGCTCGTACGTCCGCTCCATCCGCCATCGCTGCCGTCGGCAATCACCTGCTCGACGCGAAAGAGGTGCTCGTCCAGAACCCACGCATCAGGCGGTGCTTCCACCAACGTGCGCTGCAGCGCGTGACTCACTGCCTCGCTGAGTCCGGTGAAACGAAGGCGATACGGGCGCCCGCCTTCTACCCACAACCCGTCGCGACGTATCGGTACGCCCAGGACGCTCGAAGTGGTGAGCGGTTTCGCGTCATCCGTGTCGTGGATCTGCTTGCTCAGGGCAGGATCGACCTTGGCCATATGATGCAAAATCGCGGCATGATTGGCGCGCCCCAGATGAGGCGGCAGCAAAACGCTCCGTTTCGACATGACCTCAAGCACAACTGCCAGCAACACAGGCGTTATTCCGCTATTCTTTCCAGGATGACCTGTTCGCCCTCGGTCAGTACATCCTCGATGGCATTCAGCCCGAACACGGCTCCCTTGTCCAGCGTCAGGTTGAGTTTGTAACTCCCTGTATTCTTGTCCAGTTCATAGACGTGCACCGGGACCCAATTGTCCAGCACTGCGCCGATCCCCATTGCCAGCGTCACCGGGCCCCGATAGAAGAGGTGTGCCTCGGTGACGCCCTGATCCATCAGCTTCTGCTTGAGCTTCAACAACTCGTGCAAGATACCCGATATCTCGGTAAGCTGCACGAAGTTGTCGCGCTTCACCTCGACCACGGACATCTCGATATTGGGATACTTTGTCTTCAGAAAGGTTTCAACAAGCCCCCGGATGCTGCCGCCGATCCCGACCGCGATCGCAGCAGGCAGCGCACCTTCGCGAACGGCCCGCATATTTGAGATTCGGTTCCATTTCTGCTTTGCCCGCACGATCACAACAATCGCAGCAATTAGGGTCACAATCTGGCCGATGCTAGCAACGGCCCCGACAATGTCCCAGAAGTTGTCGAATTCAAATCCCATCTCGGTTCTCCTTACGCTTGGCGTGCGATGCGACTGGTGTCTCTCGCTCCTTGCAGATCGATCAACTCGGCCACTGCAAAGACGCGGGGCAGAATGCCCTTGACCGGGCGCAGCCGCACAATGGTGGGAAAGTAGCCCATGCGCCCATGCAATCCGGCGAGCAACAGCGCGGCCGCCGGTGCAAAACCCGGAAGGTTCACGATCATCGGCGTAGTCTGCCACTCTTCCGGGGATAGACCCGCGCCATCCAGTAGTGCCTCCGTCTGCGCGGTAAACGGACCTTCCTCCTCAAACTGGGGCATCACCGCAATC
>CAIRNL010000521.1 GCA_903879975.1 uncultured Chloroflexota bacterium
AGTCCGCCCATCCTTTCATCGACAGCACTTTCGTGATTGCTGCCGTCAAGCTTGTCTTGCCATGGTCGATATGACCGATCGTCCCCACATTCACATGGGGCTTTGTCCGCTGGAATACTGCCTTGGCCATGTCCGTTACCTCCTACACTGTATTTTCGATCAGCGTTTTATAGCCAAACTGCCTATGATTTTTATACTTCGGTACAATTATACTGCCGTTGATCTTCCGGCGATGTAGGGGCGCAAGATTTCAGGTGAGGATAGATTGCGCCTATCACCACAAGCTTAATAGTATACGTGAGCCGTTCTGGAACTCCAAATTGGCAGCTTGACAAAACGAACTCATTTGTGGTCGACAGACCGGGAAAATGGCAGGGAGCGCAGGGAACAACCAGCAGACATCGCCGGCGCCTTTCCGGATGGAGAAACAGGGGTCAGCCCTCCACCTGGGCGCCAGCAATCCATGGTATCGTCGATCACGCCACGCCCTTGAGCACCTTTTCCGCAATATTCTGGCTCACCGGCATATACTTTTCAAACTGCATGCTGAAGCTGCCGCGCCCGCTGGTCATGGAACGCAGGTCGGTTGCGTAGCCGAACATCTCGGCCAGTGGGACCAACGCTCGCACAGCCTGCACCATGCCACTCCGCACATCCATCCCTTCCACCTGGCCACGCCGGGAGGAAATATCTCCCACCACGTCGCCGACATATTCATCAGGCACAGTGGTCTCCACGCGCATCATCGGCTCCAGCAGAATGGGACCAGCCTTCTGAGCGCCATCCTTGAAGGCCATGCTACCGGCGATCTTGAAAGCCATTTCGCTGGAATCGACCTCATGGTACGAACCGTCAACCAGTGCAACTTTGACGTCGACTACTGGATAGCCGGCCAGCACGCCGCTCTCCATGGCCTCAACGACACCCTTCTGCACCGGTGTAATGTATTCACGCGGCACGACGCCACCGACGATCTTATCCTCGAAGAGGAAACCAGCGCCGGGGTCGTTGGGCGCTATCTGGAGCCATACATGGCCATATTGGCCACGGCCACCCGACTGGCGCACGAAGCGCCCTTCAATCTTGACTGTCCGCGTGATCGTCTCGCGGTAGGCGACCTGCGGGCGGCCGACGTTGCACTGCACACGGAACTCCCGTTTCAAGCGATCGACGATGATATCGAGATGTAGCTCGCCCATGCCAGAAATGACCGTCTGGCCGGTCTGATCGTCGTACTGGACACGAAAGGTCGGGTCTTCTTCGGCCAGCTTGATCAAAGCCTCGGTCAGCTTATCCTGGTCAGCCTTCGATTTGGGCTCCACCGCCACCTTGATGACCGGTTCCGGGAATTCGATGGTCTCGAGCATGATCTGCTCTTTCGCATCGCAGAGCGTCTCGCCGGTATAGGATTCTTTGGGGCCGACAATCGCAGCAATGTCGCCTGCACCGACTTCCTTGATATCCTCGCGTTTGTCGGCGTGCATGCGCACCAAACGACCGATACGCTCACGCTTGCCACGATTGGAATTGTAGACAGTCTCGCCGGAGCGCAGCACACCCGAGTAAACACGAATATAGGCCAGGCGGCCAACAAAGGGATCGGTGACAATTTTGAAAACCAGACCGGCAAAAGGCTCGTTGTCATCCGGCCCGCGCGAGAGCGTTGCAGCTGTGTCCGGATCGACGCCCTGCACAGGCGGAACATCTTTGGGGCTGGGCAGATAACGCACAACGGCATCGAGCAGAAGTTGGACGCCCTTGTTACGCAACGCAGTACCGCACAGGATTGGGACAATCTCATTCGTACAGACGGCCTTACGCAGCGCCGCATAGAGTTCCTCGTTGCTGATCTCTTCACCATCGAGGAACTTCATGGTCAGTTCGTCGTCAGTCTCTGCAATGCGTTCGATCAGATGCTCACGGGCTGCAGCGGCTGCATCAGCATATTCTGCAGGGATATCAATGATCGTCGGCGAGGCACCCAACTCGTCAGAAAAGAGATATGCCTTCATCAGGAACAGATCGATGACACCCCGGAAGGAGTCCTCCACACCCAACGGCAGCTGGATCGGCAGCGGATTGGCGCCCAACCGATCAATAATCATAGCAATCGTGCGCTCAAAACTGGCACCGACACGATCCATCTTATTGACAAAGCAGATACGCGGCACCTGGTAGCGATCGGCCTGGCGCCATACCGTCTCCGACTGTGGCTCCACACCTGCTACGGCATCGAAGACCACGACCCCACCGTCAAGAACACGCAAACTACGTTGCACCTCAGCCGTGAAGTCGATATGGCCGGGGGTATCAATAATATTGATCTGGCAGTCTTCGCCCGTGACGCGATCGCGCCACGCCGTCGTAATGGCTGCTGCTGTAATCGTAATGCCACGTTCGCGCTCCTGCACCATCCAGTCGGTGACTGCCGTGCCTTCGTGCACCTCACCCATACGATGAATACGACCGGAGTAGAAAAGGATACGCTCGGTTGTCGTCGTCTTGCCGGCATCAATGTGCGCGATGATGCCTATATTTCGCATTCGTTCAATCGGATATTCGTTTGCCATAAACAACTTCCTCTGTTTCCCTTTACACGCAAAACAATGCGGCGCCTGTACCCACAAGCCAAACCCGCTTCGAATAGTTCGACTACAAAGCGTACGCTTTGCAGTACAATGGGAGCGGTCAGCTTACAGGTGGGCGCCGCATCACGACGGGCGTAAGCCCGTGATTAGGCGGACAACACCCCAATCATAGCCTATACTGCGCACACTACAGTAATGGGATTTAGAAACCAGGATTTTCGGGCAATGTCGCTGCAGAGCAGGCGAGCTTGCAAAATCCTGGTTTTTTATCAACCTTTACTTTTGCACAGACGAGCAGACTACAAGCCTGCGTATCTACTTAAAAACGGAAGTGCGCAAATGCCTGGTTGGCCTCAGCCATCCTATGCGTATCTTCCCGCTTCTTGATGGTGGCACCCTCGTTGCGGGCAGCATCCATCAGTTCGCCAGCCAAACGTGCAGCCATATCACGGCCGCTGCGTTTACGTGCATTCTCAATGAGCCAGCGCATTGCCAGCGCCTGCCGGCGAGCCACACCTATTTCCATAGGGATCTGATAAGTGGCACCACCGACACGTCGCGGCTTGACTTCGACCAACGGCGTGGCGTTCTTGAGCGCATCCTCAAAGACCTCGAGACCCGACCGCTTCGTGCGCTCCTCAACCAGAGCAAACGCATCGTAGACCACACTTGCAGCAAGACTTTTCTTGCCGCGCTCCATGACGTTGTTGACAAATTTGGCGACCACTTCGCTGTGATAGCGAGGATCAGGAATTACCTTGCGTAGTTCAGCACGATTTCTGCGCATTTTACTCTTTTTACCTCGTTTCTTCCTGTACAGGCAAACAGGCGGCAGCCAGCAGAAGCGATCGAGATTGCCGGTTCCTTACTTCTTGGGCCGCTTGGTGCCGTACTTGCTGCGGCCACGGCGACGCTTATCGACGCCCTGGCTGTCCAGTGCACCGCGCACGATGTGATAACGCACACCAGGCAAATCCTTGACACGGCCACCACGCACGAGGACGACACTGTGCTCCTGAAGGTTGTGTCCTTCCCCTGGGATATAGGCCGTGACCTCAATATTGTTCGTCAGTCGCACACGGGCTACCTTGCGCAGAGCCGAGTTCGGCTTCTTGGGCGTAGTCGTACGCACCTGCGTGCACACCCCACGCTTCTGCGGGTTGCCCTTCTTCATACGACGTGTACGGCCCGTCAGCGTATTTTGCGTAAAGCGCAGCGCTGGTGCCTTCTCTTTTTTCGCAACGTCCTTACGGCCCTTGCGGACCAACTGATTTATGGTCGGCAAACGTCCCTCCGCTTCTGAATTCAGGGAGCATAAATTGCTCCCTGTCCGACTGAAACCGAAATTCTTTCGGCAAAAAAGTAGACAGTAGAGCCACTGACTACCATCATGACTCAATTTTGGCGCAAAGTGCCATGTCTGATCGTATCCACTCTTGGCTACGATCAGACATCGCTCTCTCTAGCGTTGGGTATGAAAGACCCACGAACAAAAAATATAACATAGAGCCGAAGCAGTGGTCAAATCAGCGATGACCAGAAGCAAAATACGTTTGAATCATGCACGCCCTGATCGTCTCACAGGCCAGCTGTCGTCCAAAATGTCGGAATTGGCGCCATCGGGATGCGCTTGCCTCCGATGGACTGATAGATCTTGAGCAAATCGGCCGTCAGACAAGAGTGGACTGGCAGGACACCCAGCAAGTCACCCACCCTGACTCGTTCTATCAGTCTGGCGTAGGCATTAGAAGTACAACGAACTACCCCGTGCTCCTGTGAGATCGACCGCAGCCAGACGCCGTCAAGTGGAGCGCCCCAACCGTCGTCGTCCAACAGAACAACCGCGCCAAAAGTTGGCGTGCCATCCTCACGCTGCAGACTTTCCTTGGAAAGATGCACGGCGCCGCCGTACAGAATCACTTCGTTGCGCTCTGGGTGCAGCGACACCACTGGACATGCGACAGCGACGGCGACTGCGTCCCAGGCGCAGGATCCGATCTGCACCTGTGTCCAGTCATAGAAGACAAAATTACCAGGCCGGATCTCATCCGCCGGTGCAAAATCTGCAACCACACTGCACGCCGGCGTGTCGCCGACAGAAATTTCCAATCCCAGGAAACCTTGCTCGATGAGCCAGTTGCGCGCGCGCGCAAGCCTTGTTGTCGTTTGGACGTAACCAGCCGTGATCGCTTCATGCGCCCGCGCGGTATAAGTCGCTCCATCATGGGTGAGCACCCCCCGTAGCGCCATGAGCGGGTTATCGGCGACAGCACTGGCCAGAGCGGTCAGGCCGGCACCCTCATTCCAGGGTACACCGCTACGGCCATACCCTGCATCGACCTCGATCCAGACGCCGACGGGCGCGGCCAATCGGTGAGCCAAAAACGCGACCGCGTCGAGGTTCTCCACCAGCAGGTGCAGCTGAATTTCCTGCGCCAACCGGTTGATTTCAGCGATTTCACGGAGATTCACCGGAAATGCGATCGTGATATCGTCCCAGCCCTGATCGGTGAAGTAGCGCGCCATGGCAACCGAGGAGACAGTGATCGCCTGGACGCCTGCCTGTCGAAACCACATTCCGATATCAGCAGATTGATGGGTTTTGAAATGCGGGCGAAAGCGCACACCGCCGGTGCGGGCGTTTGCAGCCATCCGTTCAATATTGCGGCGTACGCGCGTCTCATCAAGGAGCAGGGTAGGGACAGAGATTTGGTCGAGCCATTTCGCCATTCGATCATCCTTTCCGGGCATGGGTGTACCCGGCATGAAAAAGCCCGGAACAGTTTTCGCATTCCGGGCTTTTTTGGCAATTTCATCCGAATAAGATCACACCGTTCCGGTCAAATTTTTCCGTCAGGTATCCATCCTTCATTCGGACAATTCACTGTTATTCGGTTGTAAAAGGCCAGGGAGTGGATTACATCCCAGACATGCCGATGGTGATGGAACCCTCGTCCGTGGTAACGTCGGCAGCGACGCCGAAGCCGGAGAGTGCACCATTGATGTAGCTGCTGACCAAGCCCATGAGCGGGCCGCTGATCATCATGCCATTGGCGCCAGCGTCGGTGATGTCAACCATCACCTGGCTGTTCTGCACCATGACCTTGCCCATCACATCGATGCTATTGCCACCCAACATGACGCCGTCCTTCAGTGCAATGCGAGCGTGGAGCATGTTGTCAGGCTCAAGCCACACAACAATGGACTCAACCGGCTGGTTCGGGCCGGTATTTTGCTTCAGCAGTTCAGTCAGGAAGCTGCTCAGCTGGCTCTCGCTCCAGGTCACACTACCCGACATCAGACCCTGCAAGCCGGCCGCCTGGCCTTCAAGCGCTGCATCGACGCTAATGGGCACTTCGCGATCCGGTGCAGCGACATCGCCCATGGCACAGCCAGCCAGGCTGGACATCATCAGCAACGCCACCAGCGCCACAACCCAAATCCTCCGGTTAAGCATAGAAACCTCCCCTTGTCGTGGAAATCATGGAATGTATTTGGACTTTGCACAGCCCTCGTGATGGGAATCAACAGCACAAGTATTATACTGCTTTTTTCCATCAGCGAAAACTGTAATTTCGCGCACTTATGTATGCAGTTAGTAAAAAATGTCTCTTTGCTTCGGGAAGCTCATTATAGCAGCATGATTCAAAGAATGCAAGGGCAAAAAAAGACAAAAAAAGCCCCAAAATTCTAGATATCCCGCCCGAGCCAACAGAATCGAATAGAGTTATTGGGCCTACCTTCGCGCCCTACAGCGAAGCGCAGCACAAATTGCCGCCGAACACCCTCCATTTCGCCCACGGCAAGGTCGCATCATCCCGCAATACCAGGCGACGAAGGCTTCGACATAATCAGGAAGATCTGACGCCGCCCAGTGCAGCTTCGTAGCCATCCAGTACAGCATAGAGCACTTCATCCAGGAAGAGATCGATCAGGCGCTTGATCCGGAGATCATCGGCGTCGATGCGCTCAGCTTCACTGTTGCGCACCGTGTCGACAAGCTGGCTGCGAAAAAACTGCACAGCTCGTCCGGTCTCAGCCAGCATGACACCGCTGTGCGCGGCTTCGTGGCCATATTCCCATCCCAACTGGCGCCCGCTCTCCAACAGTTGGCTGCGCTGCTGGGGCTTCATGACAAAGGAGATCGCCAACGCAAAGAGGGTACGGCCGCGCTCGCGACGCGCCTGGTCGGTTGCAGGATCAAGCGGATATTGCCAGCGCTGCGGTACGGGCTGCACGCGGCGCAGCTCGACTCGCACACGCTCGACAGCTGTCTTTACCAGCGCATTGGGATCAGAAGATGGATAAGAGCCGGCGCGCTCCGCCAGAAATCTGCGGAGATCGTCGATACTGAAACGTCGATGGCCACCCGGAGTGCGGAAAACCGGAATATCCCCTCGATCAGCCCAACTGCGCAACGTCGTGAAATGCACGCCAAGGAAGGCACTTGCCTCTTTCAATGCCAACCACTTTTCTTTGTCGGCAGCCGAATTGGCAATCCTCGGTATCTCATCGTTCTTCACAATGTCCTCCATCGCCATCGATTGTAGGGGGACGGGACGCCTCTGTCAAACGAGTCGGCATAGGACAGTATTTGCCAGGGAGGCAGCATGAAAATCATGCAGGTCATCAGGGACATAGCACACAAAGGGCTTACAACAGCGATGCTGGATCCACATCCACACGCCAACCAAAGGGAATGTCCAGTCCACGCAAAAGCGTAGCTGGCTCCGGTGCACGCACGAGAATTTGCCAGCGATAGTAGCCACGATAGCGCTCAAAAAAGGCCGGGGCCGGCCCAAGCAGCAGGATGCCTTCCCCTTTCAGCCCCATCTGTGCAATGCGGTGGCGAAGTTTGGCGGCCATACGCTCCGCTTCGCGGCGCGCAACATCAAGGCGTTTGTCCCAAAAAATCAGACGGGCCAGACGGCGCACAGGCGGATAGCTATGCTCACGGCGAAACTGCATCTCGCGCGCGTAAAAATCGGCATAATTGTGCTGTGCCGCTGCCTGTACGACATAATGTTCCGGGCGATAGGTCTGGATGACGACGCGCCCACCGCGTTCGCTGCGCCCCGCACGGCCAGCCACCTGCGTGAGCAACTGAAAGGTGCGCTCGCCGCTGCGGAAATCGGGCAAAAAGAGACCCACATCTGCCGCAACGACGCCAACCAGAGTCACCAGAGGCAGATCAAGCCCCTTGGCAATCATCTGTGTGCCGACCAGGATATCTGCCTCGTGCGCTGCGAACGCAGCCAGAATGGCTTCGTGGCTCCCCTTGTGCCCTGTCGTGTCAGCATCCCACCGCAGCACGCGCGCTTGAGGCAGAATCTCCTTGACTGCCTCTTCGATCCGTTCGGTGCCGGCACCAAAAAAGCGAATCCGTTTGCTGCCACATTCGGGACACTCCTGCGGCACAGGATATGGACGGTTACAATGATGGCAGATCAGGCGGGACATCGTTTCGTGATAGGTAAGTGGCACTTCGCAACGCGTGCACTCCGCCACATAGCCACAGTCGCGACACATCACAAACGTATTCGTCCCGCGCCGATTCAGAAACAGGATCGCCTGCTCCTGCGCCTCCATGGTCAACATCAGCTGGGAAGAAAGGCTGCGGCTGAACATACTGCGATTGCCAGCACGCAGTTCCTGGCGCATGTCAACGATCTCTACAGGCGGCAATTCGGCGTACTCGATCTCTTCGCCCGCCGGGGTCATGCGGTGTCCCATCACCCGCCTCGGCATCTCCAGCAACATCAACTCGCCCAGATCGGCGGCCAGATACGTTTCTAGACTCGGCGTCGCCGAGCCGAAGATGAGCACGCTGTGGGTGAGCGCAGCGAGCCTGCGTGCCACTGCGCGGGCATCATAGAAAACTGTGTAGCTACCCCATTCTTCGGCCGACTGTTTGTAGGTAGATTCGTGCTCCTCGTCGACGACGATCAGTCCAAGGCGCGACAAAGGTGCAAAGAGCGCGCTGCGTGGGCCGATGACGACATCGAAACGCCCGGCGCGGATTGCGCGCCAGACGTCATACCGCTCGCCTTTGTTCAGTTCTGAATGGATCACCGTGACGCGATCCGGGAAACGCCCGGCAAAGCGAGCAACGGTCTGGGGCGTCAATGCAATTTCCGGCACCAGTACAACTGCCTGGCGTCCGTGCGCCAGTGTCTCAGCGATGGCACGCAAATAGATCTCAGTCTTGCCGCTGCCGGTGACGCCGTGCAGCAGAAATCCCTGTCCCGTTTCCTGAACGAATCCGGCACGGTAGACATGCTCCCAGACTGCTGCCTGCTCAGACGTGAACAGCGGTGGCTGGGTGACGAGATAGGTGCGCCCCGACAACGGATTCCGTTCAAAAATTTCTTCGCGCAATTCGAGCAGGCCTGCCACCTCTAGTTCGCGCAGAATCGAGGCGTTGACAGTCGGGGTTGCAGCGTAGAGCTCATGCCTCCAGAGTGCACACCCTGCTGCGGCCAGCACATCGATTACCGGCACATATTTGTCCGCACCGCGCAGGAGCAGCAGAGTATTGCGAGCGGCGACTTCGTCGAGGAGCAGGCGCACCTGGCGATCCTCGATCGCCACGACGGAGCGTCTGGCCAGCGCCTTGACTGCGTCCGGTGAGCGAAGGTCACAGGCAGCCATTACTGCGCTCAGAGAAACAGGCTCGCTACCCCAGGCCATCAGCCATGCCAATACACGCGCCTGGGCCGTGTTGCGGCCAAGCCCCACCAGGCGTGCCTGCGCAGATTGTGGTGACACCAGCAGAGCAATGCGCAACTCCCGCCGGACGGCCACACCCGGTTTCTCAGCCTGCTTCGTCAAGAGGCCTGGCGGCAGAAAAAGACGGATCGCCTCGGAGAAAGGTGCAATGTAGGTCTCAGCGATCCAAGCGGCCAGTTCGAGTTGATAGGGTGCCAGCACGGGTTCCGGCCGGGACAGCCGCAGGATCGCTCTGGTGGCAACCGGCGCATGATCAGTCCGACGTAAAACGACAGCCTGGATTTCCTGCGCGCCAAAGGGTACCCAGATCAGGTGGCCAGGCACCACAGTCGGCTCGAGTTCTGGCGGCAGATGATAGTGAAAAGTCTGTAGTGCGGCGCTGTCGCCGTCATCAGATTCGTCAGGCGACAGGACTGGCTGCCGGCGAAAGGAGCGGCGGATCGGTACGTTGACGATCGCCTCTATGTAGATCGTCATCGATCGACTCGGTCAGCGCGCCCCGTAGAGCCATTCCTGGCCAAAGCCGAGCAGGAATGCCGCAGTTGCTGGTATCGATGCAATCCATAGGTTGGCGCCGTCCAGCCCGACAACGTAGCTGATTGCGCCCCACAGCAAAGCGAGGGTAAGGCCAAAACTGGCGCCGAGCCAGGGCAGCAGCAGGCCGCGCAGCCCATATTTTCGATCGAAATAGCCGTATTCCTGCGCGGCATGGCGCTGCATGTTGAGCAACACACTCATGGCCGAACCGAAACTACCGGCAGCAATTGCGCCGATTGTCATAGGGGCGAACTGAACCCAGACCGAATCAGCGGAAGTCCAGAAAAAGTCCTCCAGGAATGCCAGCAACTCGGCCTGCAACACATACCTGCCGACCAAGACGACAACCGACAGTGCCATCCAGGCCATCAGATAGATCGTCAAGCGTCGCCGGTAGAGCGCCGACCACATCTGGGTCTGCCGCGTGCGCAGGACGATACGACGCACTTGGTGCAGGTAATAATCGACCTCGGCAGTGCGCGTTGGATCACTTTGCAGGATGTTTCTCGCCTTGTTGAGCAGGTGACGACTACGCTCTGCAGCCTCGTGTCCGGCAGGCAGGGCAGCGCTGATTTCGCCCATCAAGGAGTGGATCTCCTGCTCGGCAGTGCTGGTATCGGTCTCGGCACTGCGCGGGAGCAACGCCGAACGCAAGCTGGATCGCGGCGCAACCGTCATCGTGCTGGCATAAGACGAACTTTGGCGGCGCACGGCTGCCTGCGCACTGTTGGCATACTCATCACGTCCATCGCCCTGGGACACCGATCGCGGATAACGATCTTGCGCGGCGACCAGATATGGGCTGCCAGCCTCTTCATGAACTGGCGCGTGTTGGGAATTTGCCCTTGACTGTGTGTCGTCAATATCAGGCCATGATGGCGCTGCAAGCTGTACGGAATGGCCAGCCGGTCTAAAGGCCGGCTGGTGTGAGGGGGCGCTGTCGGCTACCTTAGGGGGGTACGCCCTAGCGCCCTCATGTTCATAGGGCAAATGGATGTCTGCATCCGGCTCGTGGTAGCCATTGGCAAGAGACACGCCGCCGTTCGCTCCATGATAGGTATCCTCTCCGACAGCGCCGTCGACACCGCCCAACATCATTTCATCAAGCAGAGCATCAGCGCGACGGCGCAAAGTCGTCGCGTCGTCGTGAGAGCTGCGTAACGAACTAGGGCGTCGGGTGTCGTCAATTTCATGTCGAGAAGATGACGCCTCTGTGAAACTCGATGTCATGTGCCTCCGCTGCACCTAACAATGGCGCGATAACTCAGATAGTATCATGTATTGTAGTGCCTTGCCAATCTCTGTAGATTTTCAGACATGACAAGAGTGCGACCCGAACACGCTACCAGAGCCACCATTACCAGCCGCTCACCACCCCAACACCCTCCGACAATTCAAACTCGGCGATTCGCCTGCTGATTTGACAGGCTGGAAAACTTGCACATATAATGCCATTTTGACACTTAAGCCTATTGGGCATTGTCGTTCCGATCGCTCAGTTCGTCGTACTGACGCTGGATATGTCCGCCATCTGCTCTGTGGTAGATTTGTGGAGAATGGTGCGATCGGAAAACGGTCAGAGTGAAAATCAGCCGGCAAATTCGCCAATGCAAGTAGGGGTGAGCCGACTGAGCGCTAGTTACAGATTGTGAACCACGGGAGCGCAGTAAAATGGCTACAAAACGAACCTGGCAGCCGAAAGTCCGCAAACGGCTGAAGACGCATGGTTTCCGCAAACGCATGGCAACGACTTCTGGGCGCAACGTCCTCAAACGCCGACGGCTGAAGGGGCGTGCTCGCCTGGTCGTGCAGTTGACGACACGCAAGTCCGTCTAGCCGGACAGCGTCCTTTTCGCTGTCCGCCGCAGCCCGGCGAGAGCAACAAGTCGTGAAGCGGCGCTATCGAGTCCGCGCAGACA
>CAIRNL010000522.1 GCA_903879975.1 uncultured Chloroflexota bacterium
AAGACGAAGCTGTGGCCACCCTGGAGTGCAAAACGCCCTGTGCGCCAATCGAATCGCACCTGCGCACCCAAACGGCCCTGCAACGCCGCCGCCGCTGCCGACAACGCCGGCAAGCCAAGGAAGACCGCCGCTTCGCCGCAGCAATGGCACCCCACTTGGCTGCGTTGCCGCCAGCACCTGCCCCAACGGCTGACCAGCCGCCAGCAGCCGATACTGCAGCCACGGCAACAGTCAAGCACCGTCCAGCTGCTAACCATCCCTGGCGCCATGCACCGATCGGGCGGGACCGCTTCCGAACCTAATCCAAAATTCTGACGCACACCCATCACGTACTCCTCGCGGGCGAAGTTGTCCCACTCCGTGACGATGCCGCCGCCCAACGCAGTCATCTGGCACATCGGCTGCTCCTCTCTTTGGGTGCGATGGGGATGTCGATCAGAACTATGGAATTGGTGGATTCCAGGTTGAGCGTAAACCTTGTGGCGACGTTTTGCGCTCCCCTGCGATTCCGGTATACTGCACACTATGACGCTGATGCGGTGCTTGAGGAAAATTTCCGCCGGGTGCGGACCAAGATCTGCGATTTGACGGCCGCTACCCCCTGTACGGCGCCGGCCATGCAGCCTGAGCGCAGAACGTGTTACCGCATCCTTACGCCACACCGGAAACTCTGGGTGGCGTATTTTGATTGGTATCGAACTGATTTTCTTGATTTGTGAAAGGTCCCGCCAAAATGTCCGTCAGTACTGCCAAACCGGTTGTGAAGAAGTGTGTTCTCGCCTATTCGGGTGGGTTGGATACGAGCATCATCGTGCCGTGGTTGCGCAACGAGTACAAATGTGAGGTCATTGCCTTCTGCGCCAACCTTGGCCAGGCCGATGAATTGGTCGGCCTCGAGGAGAAGGCGCTCGCCTCGGGCGCCAGCAAGGTTTACGTAGAAGACCTGCGCCTGGAGTTCCTTACCGACTATGTTTTCCCCACGATGCAGGCCGGCGCTATCTACGAACGCGAGTACCTGCTCGGCACCTCCTTTGCCCGCCCGCTCATTGCCAAGAAGCTGGTCGAGATTGCCGAACTGGAAGGTGCCGATGCCGTTGCCCACGGCGCAACGGGCAAGGGCAATGACCAGGTTCGTTTTGAACTGACGGTCATGGCGCTGAACCCGCGGCTGCGCATCATTGCGCCGTGGCGTGAGTGGACGATCCGCGGCCGGCGCGATGCGCTTGACTACGCTGCCGAGCACAATGTGCCGGTCAAAGCCACCATGGAGCGCATCTACAGCCAGGACAAAAATCTGTGGCACCTGAGCAACGAAGGTGGCCCGCTGGAAGACCCGTGGAACGAACCGCCCAAGGATATGTTTGAGTGGACCGTCGATCCGATCGACGCCCCGGACGAGCCTGAATACGTCGAGATCTACTTCCGCAGGGGCATCCCGGAGCGCATCAACGGTGTGGCACACGGCCCTGTCGGCATCGTGCAGATACTCAACGAAATTGGCGCCCGCCATGGCATCGGCCGTGTCGATATCGTGGAGAACCGGCTGGTGGGTATGAAGAGCCACGGCGTCTACGAAACGCCTGGCGGCACGCTGCTCTACAAAGGGCACGCTGCGCTGGAGCAGCTGTGCCTCGACAAACAGACCCTTCACTTCAAGCAGGGCATCGGCCTCAAGTTCGCCGAGCTGGTTTATAACGGCCAGTGGTATACTCCCCTGCGCGAGGCGCTGACCCAGTTTGTCAACTTCACTGAACAGAATATCACCGGCACTGTGCGCTTCAAGCTGTACAAGGGCAATGTCATTCTGGCCGGACGCAAGAGCCCGTTCAGCCTCTACCGCGAGGACTACGTCACCTTCGACCAGGACGACGTTTACAACCAGGCCGATGCTGAGGGCTTTATCAAGCTCTTTGGTCTCCCGTTGAAGGTCGAGGCCATGTTGCGCCTGCAGGGTCGCGGTGCCTCTGAATACGACGAAGTCGACTACGAGGACTTCAAGCGAGATTAGGAACCTGCCAATCGTGGATGATCACCGCACCCACCGGGTTCCTGGCAGAAACCTGGTGGGTGCGACCAGACGACGACCTTTCTCCCACTCTCCCATACGAGGAGGAGCCAATGCTTCCCACTGTCACGGGTTTCGATGTCGCAGCTGTTGCGGCAGGGATCAAGAAATCCGGTGCGCCCGACCTGGCACTGGTAGCCAGTCTCGTGCCATGCCGGGCTGCTGCCGTTTTTACCCGCAACCTTTTTCCAGCCGCGCCCGTTATCTTCGACCGGCAGTTGCTGGACTTCAACGCTGAGAGCATCCATGCCGTGCTCATCAATGCCGGCTGTGCCAATGCCTGCACGGGGCCGGAAGGTACGGCCAACGCGCGTATCTGCTCCGAACAGGTGGCGTTGCACCTGGGCGCGCAGGAACATTCCGTGCTCGTCATGAGTACGGGCGTGATCGGCGTGCAGCTCCCCATGGACAAGCTGCTGGCCGGCATTCCCCAGGTCATCGAGAAGCTGTCCCCCGCCGGCTGGGCTGCTGCTGCTGCTGCCATTATGACGACCGACACGCGGCCAAAACTTGCTACACGCACCGCGATGTTGGGCAATACGACCGTGACGCTCACGGGCATGGCCAAGGGCGCCGGTATGATTCACCCAAACATGGCCACGATGTTGAGCGTGATCGCAACCGATGCCGACATTGCCCAGCCCCTGCTTCAGCGGGCATTGACCGAGGCCAACGCCGTCAGCTTCAACTGTATCAGCATTGACGGCGATACCAGCACGAACGACACGGTCATCGTGCTCGCGAACGGGCTGGCCGGCAACGACGAAATTGTCGACGCGGCAGGCGAAGCCTATGCCACTTTTGTCGCCGCCCTGACCGACCTCTGCACGGAGTTGGCGCAGGCCGTGGTGCGTGACGGCGAGGGTGTAACCCGTTTCGTCACTGTGCGCGTGCAAGGCGCAGCCAGTGATGCCGAAGCGCACCAGGCTGCCAATACCATCGCCACCAGCCCGCTGGTCAAGACCGCTTTCTTCGGCGGCGATGCCAACTGGGGGCGCATTCTGGCAGCTGTAGGTCGTGCCGGCATCGCGGTGCAGCCCGAACGTTGCTCCCTCTTCATCGACGGCGGACCTGATGCCACGCAGCGCAGCGGTGAGCTGCAACTGGTCGCTGGCGGCGTGCCACTGGCGACCAGCGAAGAAAAGGCAACCGCCATCTTTGCCCAGCCTGAAATCGATGTGCGAGTGGACCTTGGTCTCGGCGCCGGCGCTGCCACGGTGTGGACATCGGACTTGAGCTACGAGTATGTGCGGATCAACGGGGATTATCGGACGTAGGGTGTGATTCGAGCGGGGGGGCGCAGAGGGGTGGTTAACGCCTCCTGTTGCACAAAGATCTGCTCTCCTGTGTCAGTCCGGCGCCTGGCCGTACAGCCGTAATTCCAGACCCTGAAATGCCTGCTGGTCGAGCAGAGTCAACTGTTCGTCCAACGCCGCCGGGATCAACTTCTCTGCATCCGTATACCAGTCATGGCTGTAGATGAGCCAGACGCGCTGACGGTTGCGGATGAGCATCGCCAGCCGCGGCAGATCGGCGGCGGTCATTTTCGGTTCGAGCACGCCACCGTCGAACAGGTCGACCGGTGCACCGTGCCGCTCGGCCTCCGGGTGGAAATTGCGGAAATAATAGTCGAACGGAATCTGTACCCAGGTTGCGTTGAAGAGGAGCAGGTCGCCGGGCGCATAGCGCTGCGCCAGATACGCCGCCGCGCCGCGCCAGTCTTCCTTCTCAAAGTACTGGTAGTAACTATGGAGTGAAAAGCTCTGAATCCCAAGCAGCGCACCCAGGACGATTGCGAGTAGCCATGGCCGGCGCAGTGCAGCAATCCCTAATGCAGCGACTGTATAGAGGGGGAGCGACGACCAGATGAGCGTACGGTCGTAGAAGATGGGCCGGCGCAGGCTGACCAGCCATTCACCGATGAAAGGGGTGAGCCAGAGCACGAGCAACAGGGCCAGCAGGGCTGGGCTGCGGCGCAGCGAAACCAGGCCGAGCAGGAGCAGCATGCCGAAGAAGAACCACACCGCAGCTTGCCACAGCACGTTGCCGGGGAGGAAGGCACTGGCAAAGGTCGTCAGCGTGGTGAGAACGGTCTGCAGCGTAGGGGGCTGAATCCAGAACTGCCGGTAGACGCCGATGCTCTGCTGCACGAAGGCAGCCGACCAGGGGAGCCACAGCAGCACTATCGCTGCCTGCGCTGCCAGCCACGTAGCGAGCGACGGCGCATGGAGCGGAGTAAAGGCCGGCCTGCTGTGGCCGCAGTCCTCTGTGCAGACGGGATCGGGCCGGTGCGGCTGCCGCCGGTGGAGGAGAATGAAGGGGAGCATGAAAAGGTTGACGGCGATCGGCAGAAAGACGGCCGTGTTGTGCGTCAGCAACGTGGCGACTGTAGCGAGAACGTAGCCCAGCCAACCGGCGCGCTGCCGAGCGCGGCTGGCTGCTGTTGTTGGTGTCAAGAGGAGAGCGACACACAGGAAGGCGATCGCTGCGGCCAGGGTCAATAGCGCGTACATGCGTGCTTCCTGGGCAAAACGTATGTGAAAAGGCGAGACGGCCAGTATCAACGCGGCGATGAGGGCGGGAAGGTCGGCTGAGAGGGTCCGCACCATTGCAAAGAAAACTGGAATCGTGAACGCGCTGGCCAGGGCAGAGAGTGCCCGCACCCATGCCTCGCCGTCGCCGAGCGCAAGCCATCCATGCAGCAGGGTATAGTAGAGCGGTGGGTGCTGATCGATGCGCACAATCCAATCGAGCAGTTCGGGCAGAGGGTGGCGGCCCATCCAGATACTGAATGCCTCGTCAAGCCATAGCCCCTTGGCGCCAAGCGCCCAGACGCGCAGCCCCAGACCCAGCAATGTGATGATGCCCAGCCACAGCGCGGGGCTGGCCACGGTATAGCCAGCCTGGGCTGCGTGTACAGAACCGACGACGCCGGGATTGCGCAGAGAAACCTGCCTGTTGGTCTGCGGGGCTGATTGCATACTGGCCGACTGAGGATTCATGTTGTACTTGAGCGTTCTGCTGTCCGCCAGCACAAGTGGCTCCGTTCACTATATCACAGGTCCTCGCCGTAGTACCCATCGGGTATGGAATATGCTATGCTGGCATGGTTTTGCTCGATTTCCCTGCCACTTCGGTGGGGAGGAAGAAGGAATCACCATGAAACGACTACGATTGATGCGCATCCTTGACGAACTCTGGCGCCTTTTGCTGATCGGGGTCGGTGCCAGCCTGGCCGGCCTGGGCTTCAGTCTCTTCCAGGTACCGTACAACATCGCTGCCGGCGGTGTCAGCGGTATTGCGATTCTCATCAACCACTTTACCGGCTGGTCAATTTCCGTCCTGTACCTGGCCATGAACGTGCCGCTTTTCGTGCTCGGCTTCTTCTACCTGGGGCGCTGGCGTTTCCTGATCTCCACAGCGCTGGCCGTGGTGCTTTTCTCGTTCACTGCCGATGTGGGGACTCAGTACTTGCCCACGGTGCTGGCAGAGTGGCCCATCACCGACAACGTCCTGCTCAGCGCAATCTATGCCGGCCTCATCGGCGGTATCGGCGGCGGACTCCTATACCTGGCCGGCGCGACCATGGGCGGCACGGCTATCGTTGGCCGCATTATCCAGGTCAAGACGGGGCTGTCGCTCAGCCAGATCTACCTTTTTGTCGACGGCGCCATTGTGCTGGGCGCCGGCATCGTCTTTGGCTGGGAGATTGCGCTTTATGCCATGCTCACGCTGCTGCTCAGCGGGCAGGCGGCCGACTTCGTCATGGAAGGGCCGAGCCGGGCGCGCACGGCCATGGTCATCACGACCCGGCCACAGGCGATTACCCAGGCGCTCATCGCCGAGCTGGGACGCGGCGTCAGCTACTGGGATGCTGTCGGCGGCTACACGGGCGAGAGGCGCACGATTGTCATGTGCACTCTCTACCGACCGCAGGTTGGCGACCTGAAACGCATCGTGGCGGCACACGATTCAGGCGCGTTCGTGATTATCGGCACCACGCAGCAGGCGCTGGGCGAAGGCTTTACCGAGTTGCGACAGCGTAGCTAGCGCACCCTGTTTCGGCTTTTCGCTGCATCGCACTATAATGGAAACAGAAATGGCCTGTCTGACCGCAAATACCAATGGTGGCTGAATTGACCCCGGCTGTGCGCCGCACAATTGAGACGCTGGCACAGCGCCAGATGCTTGCACCGGTGTTGCTGTACCTTGCCGGCCACCGCCCGCTGCTCTTCTTTGCCGGGCAGGGAGTGGCACTGGTCGCACCACTGGCTGCTATGCTCGGCGCCGATGTACTGGACGAATGGGCAGCTCTCCTGACGCACCCGGACGGCCCTGCCGTGCTGTACGACGCACTGGCGGCAGCCGAACAGTAAAGGACCTTAACCGATGCATAACGGTCGCAGCCCGCGTGCAATCGACGCAGCCTGGCAGCAGGAACTCGACCTCACTCTTGAAACCGGCGAATCACCGTTGTTTGATGTCGGCGCCATGGCCGATGGGCAGGAGGGCATGAACGGCCTGCTGGCGCTCTGGCGCATGGATGCGGGACGCCGCGACCTGACAGCGCCGGTGGTGACCGCGGGCGGCATGAGTGGCACGTGGCTTGCTGCCCTGCACCACACCCGGCCTGACGACACGCCTGCTCGCTCGCCGGCTATCGTCACAGCATTTACGGCGCCAGACGTGGCCACACACATGGCCAGCCAGACGCTGTGGGATACGCGTCGTTCTGCCTTTCGCCGCCGCCCCGCCAAGGTGCCGCCGTGGGCACAGCCGGCTGTTGTACCCGACGCTATGCCCGGCGCATCGGCCTCTTGGGAGACACTGCTTCTGAGTGTAGAAGCCAGAATAGGGGACCAAGATGGCTGGCTGGCGTGGGCCGGCGTCGTGTTGGCGGTCGCTTTGCTGCTCATCGCCGTGCTGGCCTGAGGCGCAGCCTTCCTCCTGGATCGAATGCGGGATATGGAATAATGCGCTCTTCCCCTTCCTTACGACCCAACTGGTTCTTCAGTGCTCTGCTGGCGGCAGCGCTTCTCTTTGTTGCCGCAGGCCGCCTGCGCACCGGCACGGCTCTTGCTGCGCTCACGGCAACCGGCTATGAGTGGCTTCTCTTGCTTGCGGCGGCAGCCTTTTTCCTCGGTGTGCTAAACGTGCTCTGGCTGCATGTGCGACGGATTGCACTCGGCCAGCGCGACTGGGGGCTCAGCCTGATCCTGGTGGCGACCCTGCTCGCGGTGGCTGCCGGTGGTCTGCTCAATCCTGCTGGCTCGGCCAGCCCGTTGTCGAGCTGGATTTTTGTCAACCTCATCGCTCCAGGCCAGGCTGCGCTCTTTGCCATGTTGATCTTTTTCATGGCGGCAGCCGCTTTTCAATACTTGCGTGTCGGTCGACCTGGCGGTGTCTGGATGTTGACCGGCGCTCTGCTGATCCTCGTCGTACAGATGCCCATTGCCGGCCCGTGGCTTCCGCCTTGGTTGGGCGCACTGGCACAGTGGTGGATTGATGTGCCGGGCATGGCAGCGTTGCGTGGCTTGCTGCTCGGCAGTGGCCTGGCAACACTCGTTGTCGGCTTGCGCATGCTGGTCGGGCGGGTGTGACCATGGATTCCGTACGCTGTCCACATTGTGGTACATCGAACCGGTCAGGCTCCAACTTCTGCAACCGCTGCGGCACCGATCTGCGCGCCGAACCGGTCGAACCTGCAGCCGATACACCTGCGGCCGGCGTCCCACCCTCCGTCGATGCAGGCAGGCAGCCTGCTGAATCGCCCGGCGCTGCTGCCCCACGGATGGCTCCTGCCAAGGTTGACCCCGATCAACCGTGGCTCAAACCAGGATTTATCGGCGCCGACGATATCCCCTTCGAGCCGGATGAGGAGGACGATTTCGCTGCCCTCGACGCTATGCCGCCCTTACCTGCGCCAGCCGCACGCCTGGTCAGCGGCGTGCAGGGGTTGCTGGAACCGATCCGCGTGGCGGCTATTCCGCACGAAGAGGTCGGTCAAACGTCCAGCCTGCCACACCCCGGGACGACACTCAACAACGAACAGATGCGCCGCGTACGAGCTTTGCTGGCCGACGAACCGGTGCTGGCCTCGGTGCCGGCGCACCCACAGCCACGCCGCCCTGCCCTGTGGCTGCCATGGGTTTTCCTGATCCTAGGCCTGGCTGTGATGCTGCCACTGTGGGCCGGCTGGGACTCGCCCACCAGCAGTCCGCGCCTGTGGAATGGCGTCGACACCGCCTATCGCACCATTGAACGCCTGCCGGCCGGCGCCCACATTCAGGTTTTCTGGGCCTATGATCCGGCTACCGCTGGCGAAATGGATCTGCTCAGCACAGCGGTGACACGCCATCTACTGCAACGCACAGTGACATTCGATGCCGTCGCGCTGCTACCCAACGCGCCGGCCACAGCGCAACGCGTCGTCGACCACCTGCTCGATCAGCGCCTGCCCGATCTCGCCGGCGTGATCGCGCAGGATGTGTTGACCGTGCGTTTTTTGCCGGGTGGCGCCACGATTCTGCCGTTGCTCGGCCAGCGCACGGCCGACCTGGCAGTGGTGATCGCCGCGCGCGCCGAGGATGTGCAGTACTGGCTGGAGCAGGTGGCGTCCGTCAATCACGCGCCGGTGGTGGCAGTCACTGCAGCGGCTGCAGACCCGGCGCTGCGCCCCTATCTCGACAGCGGCCAGATCGTTGGCCTGGTCAGCGGCTTCGACGGCGCTTATCACTATGCCGAGCTGATGGCTGTTACGCCGGATCCCAGCTACGTGCAATCTATGCGCCAACAGGTGGCCGGCCAGAATTACGGTATTGCTGCGATTCTGGCCATCATTGCGCTGGGTAACTTCGCTGCACTGTTGTTCGGGAGACGCCAGGATGGCTAGCGCCTTTCAAGCCGGGTGGCTGGATATGGTGGGGCTATGGGCCGGGATCCTCTTCTCGCTGTTCCTCTTTAGCGCGATTCTCGGCGATCATCTGTTGGCGCGCCTGGGGCAGTACGTGCTGGTCGGTGCGGTGTTGGGCTACGCCGTCACTGTTGTCTGGCAGAGCGTGCTTGCCACGAATCTGGCCGCCGCGCTGCGTGCCGATCCGGTTGCCGATCCGGTGCATTGGGTGCCGGTAGGCCTGGTGCTGCTCATGCTCATCGCTGGGATCGAGCGCATCTTCGCCCAGGGGCGGCGTGGCCCACCCACACGAGGCGGGCGGCGTTGGCTGCGTTGGCTCGGCGTGTTTCCAGTACTGTTGCTCGTTGCAGCGGCAGTGGCCGTCGCAGGAATCGGAGCACTGCAAGGCACCTTGTCCCCCCAGTTCCTGCAGGCGGCGCGCAGTGGCCTGCCCTGGGGTGCGCCCATGGAGACCTTCTTGACGGGCGCACTGATGCTGCTCTTGACGACGGCCGGGCTGGTCTTCTTTGTCGTCGATCCGGATCGCCACCTCGGCGGGCAGCCAACCTGGGTGCAGCGTACCATGCGTGGCTGGGTTTGGCTGGGCCAGCGTGCGATCTGGCTGGCCGCTGGCGCGGTGTTTGCGCGGCTGGTGGCGTCGCGCCTCAGCCTCTTCATTGCCGAGCTTCACTACCTGAGCTCGGCCTTTCAAGCTACCGGTGTCAGCGAGAACCTCGCCGCCTGGTGGCGCAGTATCACCGGATTCTGAAACCATGGAACCCCTCTCCGCCGGTACAGGGCAGGGCGCCGTAGGCCCGATCCTGGCGATTGGCGTCGAATTGAATACGATACGTGCCTGCCTGCTGGAGCAGGTCGGTGGCGTCTACCGGCTGGCGGCCTGGCAGGCACTGCCGCGCCGCAGCGAAAGCAGCCTGACGACGACCAGTATAGACCTGTGCCGTCGGCTGGGCGAAGGGATCGACCGCACGTTGACGGACGAGTCTGCGCTCATGCCACTGATTGTCAGCGACGACAACGTGCGCCGCCCCCCGCTGGAGCATGTTACCGTGGCGGCTAGCCCGCGTCCGCACGTGCGCGTGTGGATTGCCGGTCTGTCGCTCACACAGAGTATGGATGCCGCCCGTGATGCGCTGACGGGCTGCCCGGCGCACATCATCGGTTATACGGTGCTGGCCGCTGACGTCAGCGCTACCAGCCTCTCTGACACGATGACAGTGACCGTGCCCGACCTCGTCGTTCTCGTCGGTGGCTTCGACGATCCCGATTCGGTGACCCATCAGTCGCTCGTGGAGTTGGGCAGGCTCATCGGCCAGGTACTGGCGCGGCTGGCGCCGGCGCAGCGCCCAACGGTGATCTACGCCGGCAACCGCTGGGCTGCCCCTCACGTAGCAGAAGCCGTACAGGCGGCGGGCGGCGGCACGGTGGAAGCAGTGGCCAATGTGCAGCCTGCACCCGGCCTCATACACAAGGCGGCCCTGGCCCAAGCCTGCAATTTTCACTACTGGCGTCTTAGCCGGCGTATGGCCGGCTTCCGCGATCTCAGTCGCTGGGTAACGCCACCCGGCCACATCGTCAGCCAGGAAGCCTCCTTCGCCCAGCTGGTACAGGCATGGATGGAGATTCATGGTATGGCCGAGTTACACGCGCTTTACTGTGCACCGGCATGGTGGCTGCACGTGTGGGCGGGGCGCAGTCAGTTTGGCTTGAACCTGCGCTATGTCGAGCCTCAGACGCGGCCCATGGAGCTGGATGGCTGGCCTACCCTGCAACTGGTCAGCGGCGAATGGCCTGATGCCCTCTGGCCGCGCCCCGAACTCTACTGGTGGGATCGCAGCGCTATGGCACCCTTTGTCGGCGCCGTTGGACAGATTGCGCCGCAGGCTATGCTCCAGGTCATGCATATCGATCTGTTGCGCCTGAGTGGGTAGTAGCCCCGTGGCCGGCGATCTCCAGCACGCTGTCGCCAGGCCGAGCGTTGAGCTGTACAATCCAAGTAAGTCACCTGCATGACTGGCTGCTGACTCAGGAGGCCGGTCCATAGAGGAGTCCACATGATGCTAGACACAACCACCACGACTGCGGCAATCAAGATAGCCGCAACTGACCACCCGATTCATCCGCTTCTTCAGGCGCGTTGGAGCCCGCGCGCCTTTGCCGATCGACCCGTTGAACCGGAAAAAATCCTTGCGCTGCTAGAAGCGGCACGTTGGGCGCCATCAGGCAGCAACGGTCAGCCCTGGCATTTTATTGTCGGTGTGCGCGGGCAATCGGCTACGCACGATAAACTTGCGGCTGCGCTCAAGGAGGGCAACCTGCCGTGGGCAGCGCAGGCGCCGGTGCTCATGCTGACAGTGGCCAAGACAACGACCAGCAGTGGTCGCCCTCACACCCATGCCTTCCACGACGTGGGACTTGCCGTCGCTTCCCTCACCTTTCAGGCAATGGCGCTGGATCTTTACGTGCACCCGATGGGCGGCTTTTATCCGGAGAAGGCGCGCGAACTTTTTGCCATCCCGGACGGTTTTGACCCAGTCACAATGCTGGCAATCGGCTATCTGGGCGAAGCAGGCTCGCTGGATGAGCGCAACCGCGAGCGCGAACTGGCCCCGCGCACACGCCGGCCCCTGGCCGAGTTCGTCTTTGAGGAGGAGTGGGGAAAGCCGGCGACACTCCTGGGTGCATAGCTGCGGCGAAAAACCACAAAGACACAAAACGCACAAAGGGATATGAAGAGATGGCTGTTTTCGTTGTGTCCCTCCACCTTCTTCTGTCTTTGTGGTTTCGCAGCCAGCCTACGGCTGCGCCGCCTTGCGAATAACGCCCGCCACGTACTCGATCTCGTCCAGGCTCAGTGACGAGGCCGACGGCAGGTAGAAGCCGCGCTTGCACAGATTCTCGGCGACAGGATAGCGTTCGCCCTTAAACTGCTGCCAGTAGACCGGCTGGCAGTGCATGGGGATGAAGAAGGTACGCGTCTCAATGCCGTGATCGGCCAGCACCCGGCGCAGTGCGTCGCGGCTCATGCCATACTCTGTTTCGTCCACCATGATGCCGTACATCCAGTAGACATTCTTGGCCCACGGCGCTTCGGCCGGCGTGCGGATGCCAGGAATGCCGTACAGTCGACAGTTGTATTCCGCCGCATTTCGCCGCCGCGCCGCCACAAAACCGTCCAACTGTTCAACTTGTGCCAGCCCAACTGCTGCCTGCAGATTGGTCATACGGTAATTGAAGCCTACGAATTTGTGCCAGAAGTGGCGCTCGTGGCTGAACGCATGGTCGCGCAGATTCCAGGCAAGTTGTGCCAGTGTACGGTCGTTGGTTGTCACCATGCCGCCTTCGCCCGTGGTGATGATCTTGTTACCGTAGAAGCTGAAGCCAGCCGCATGGCCCAGCCCGCCCGTGCGCCGGCCCTTGTACTCGGCCCCGTGCGCCTCCGCTGCATCCTCGATCACCATGAGCCCGTGCTTTTCGGCCAATGCCATCAGCGCATCCATGTCAGTCGGGTGGCCGTAGATATGCACGGGGACGATGGCCTTGGTGCGCGGCGTGATCTTAGCCTCGACCTGGTTGAGGTCCATCTGCCAGTAATCGGGCTCCATGTCCACCAGTACCGGTTTTGCGCCACAGTAAGTGACGGCATTGGCTGTGGCAATCATGGTGAAGGTGGGGATGATCACCTCGTCGCCTGCCTCCAGACCCAGTGTTGCCATAGCCAGGTGCATGGCCACCGTGCCGTTGGCGCAGGCGATGCCATACTGCACGCCGCATAGTTCTGCAAAGCGTGCCTCAAAATCTCGGATGAAGCGGCCCGCCGACGAGATCCAGTTGGTCTCGATGGCTTGCTGGACATATTTCATCTCATTGCCGCCCAGCGTGGGCTCGCACACGGGAATCAGCGAGCGCCGGGGCGCCTGGCCAAACTCAGGGATCGGCCGATAGGTCAGTTTGACTTCAGGATCGGCGGCTGGGATGACATCTGCCAGGTCGCCCATTTCCTCCAGAGAAAGTTCAGCAGGTTGCAGCATTCCAGGTTATTCCTATTGATTGATCGTCCGGTGTTGCCCACGCATCGCCGGTGCCTTGTTTGCACAGAATCCAGCCAGACACAGTGAGTGTTGAGCCAACTGTATGGCTATTTCGATTTTACTCGACCCCTGCCGCTGCGCTGGAATGAAATACTCATTTCTCCAACGCCAGTGCGCCAATGGTCGCCACATACTTGCGCCCCTTGATCAAGTAGTCGAGCAAGTTGGCGCCGGTCTTGCTTTCGCCGGCTGTGCGCGGCACACAGGTGTAGGGCACCTCGCACACGGTGTAGCCAGTGCGCACGGCCCGCCCCAGCAGGTCGATACAGTACTCGCCATAATCGCCGCGCAGCCGCAGCGTGCGAAAGACCGCTGCCCGGCCGGCGATGAAGCCACTCGTATAGTCATGCACTTCGCTGCCGAGGAGCGCCACTGCCAGGCTGTTGATCGCACGGCTCAGCGTGCGTGCCATGAACCCATGGGCCACGTCGGTGCCGCCGGGCACCCAGCGCGATCCGACGGCTATATCGGCGCCCCCCTCCACGATGGCATGGACCAGGCGCGGGACATCGGTGGGCGGCATAGACAGGTCGCAGTCCATCCACGTCACAATCTCAGCGCCTATTGTCGTCACCGCCAGGTCGATGCCCGCCTGGATCGCCGAGGTCAACCCTTTCTGCCCGGCGCGCGTGTAGAGCGCCACGCGCTGTACGCCATCCCTGTTGTACTCTGCTGCCAGTTGACGGACGACTGCGCCGGTGCCATCAGGCGAGTTGTCATCCACCACGAGCACGACGTGCGCGGTGATCGCGCTGGCCAGCACACCTTCGATCAGCGGGCCAATGTTGGCCCGCTCGTTATAGGTGGGCAGAACCGTGCAGACCAGTGGCTGACCTGCGCCGAGTGTGCCGGAGACCGTCACATGGGATGCAGAAAAACTCGAAGTCATACGCTACCGTATCGCCTCCTGTGGCCGGACGGCGACCACGAACAGGCTGGTGCCTGCCGGCAAATCGCGCCGGCGCAGCCAGCCGGCTTCCGCCCGCAGTGCAGCGCCCAGCAGCCGGTTCATGGCGTCGTCGGCATAGAGTTCTCTGGACAAGGGGATCATCCGCCAGCGCTGCAACAGGCGCATGGCGACAATCGGCGGCGCCAGCAGGCTATTGGCATAGGTGACGCGCGCCGGAACGAAGCCAGCCTTCCGTACGAGCGTGGTAAACTCCGCCCTTGCATAGCGCCGGCCCGTGTTGAAGGCGTCGTCGTGCGGGCCATAGAGCCAGTCGTGCGCACTGACGCGCAGCAAGACGGCGCCGTTGGGTCGCACCACCCGCCGAATGCCGGCCAGGGCACGGCCAGCATCGATACCCTTCTGATCGACGACGTCGAGCGCAATCACCAGCGCGAAGCTGTCGTCGTGGAAGGGCAGGTGCAGCAGGTTGCCCTGCACCCATGTCGCTCGGCTGCCCTGCGCGCCGGCAAAAGCTAACGCCTCTGGCCGTAAGTCGAGCCCCACGACCCCCGCATGGGGATATCCCTGCGCCAGTTCGGCGGCAAAGGCACCGCCACCACAGCCTATCTCCAAAATTGGCCCTGGCGCCAGCGCGAGGGGCGCCAACACGGCATGGCTTGCCGCACGCATCCCCACGTTCCAGCCACCGCTCCGCTCCGCTTCATACAGACTTGGCAGCAGATTTCCGGCCTCACTCAAGGCGCACCTCCCCGATCGCGAAGCCTGTTCCATCCACAGGCAACCGTGCCCCGTCCGCCGCATATAGCCCGACCTGCAGCGGGTAGTTGCCGGGCGGTAGAGGGTCTGGCAGCCGAATCTGGTATTCGTCCAGAATGCGCCAGCCGGCCTGCCAACGCGTGGTCGGCAGCGAACCTGCACCGGGCCGGCTATCGGTGCCCGCCACGAACTCAGACGTGGTGTCGCTGCCGCTGGCAAGAAGATGGGTGAAGAGGGTCCAGTCGTGCGCAGGCAGCGCATCGACCTCCCAATACAGCTGCAGATAGAGAATCCTGCCGGACTCGAATGCCACAATCTGGGTGTCGTAACCGACAAGGCGGATGCCGTCGCCGATGTCAATCGCTAGGGCGGTGGCTGGCATCCGCTGCGGAGGAGTGCCGGTATTGCGCACATAGTAGCGGGCATAGGTACGACCCTGCCGATCGAACAGCTCGTGGTCGACTGTGGCGGTCGGGAAGAGTTCGGGCAACAGCAGCCGCGTGCGGAAATCTTCGTCCTCCAAGGTAATGTATGTTTCGGGCTGCGCATTGCTACCGTTCGTCAGAGGGAAAATATGGCGGCCATCGAAGGTGGTCGGCGCGCCGTGACTGCCTGGCTGTGTCTCCCAGGCAAAGGCCAGCGTTGGATGGTCGGCGCTGCGCGGCGTCAGATAGATGGGCTGATCGGGCGATCGGCTGGCAATGTCCTTGCCGATCTCCCACAGCCCGACGTCGAAGGCGTAGTAGAGATCGGGCAGGGTCGCCCAGCGCAGGAAGTAATCACGCGCGGAGAGGAATGCACCGGCGATCAGCAGCAGCACGCTGAGCCAGCCGGCCCACGCCAGCGCTGGACGCCGCCCATCGCGCGCCGCCCACAGCCGCCAGATGGCATCCAACCCCGCAGCTGCCAGGATTGCCACCGGCGCAGCTGCACCCAGGATGCGATGGTAGTGTGGCGCATATTCGCTCAGCACGCCCGGCAGCAACAGTGCGCCCAGTCCCAGCATCGGCATCCAGTAGACCGGGTTTCGCAGCCGCCATACGGTCAGCCCGATACCGAGCCAGAAGGGAATTGCCTGCCAGAGATTGAGCGCAGCCTGTCCCGGTATGTTGCGACGCGGGTCGAGGTCACCGCCCTGCACCAGCGGGACATACATGAGCACATACGCCCAGGCGCTCTCGAGCGGAGACTGGTGAGTGCCCGCCGCGAGGCTGCCCGCTGCGATCTGCTCGGGGCGCAGCAGAAACAAGTTGGGCTGTTGCACGAAGAAGAGCGCCAGCGGGACAAGCAACACGCCCGCAGTGGCGATGGCTACAAGCCCGCCGCTGAACAGGGAGGCGCCCCTGGCCTGCGGCGGTTCCCTGCCGCGATCCCGCCACCACAGCAGCGCACCGGTCGCCACGATCAGCGGCGGCAGGATCCATGCCCCCTGATAGGTGTAAACGCTGGCCGCCATCACACCCCCGCAGGCGGCATAGGCCAGCCAACGTCCGCTGCGCCGGCCGAGCAGCAGCAGCCAGAGGGCAGCTGCCCACTCCAACGGCACGATGATGGGCTCGATCCCCATGCGGCTGAAGTGAATGTGCCAGCGAATCGTGGCGAGGAATGCGGCAGCGAAGAGCGGGAAAGCGGCAGTGAGCCGGGCAGGGTCCATCCGACGCAGTTCGCTGGCCGCGCCCCAGACGGCGATCACGCCCAGCACGCCGAAGAGCGCAGCTGTCGTGCGCATGGCAGTTGGGCCGGCTTCCCCCCCGAAGAATCGGAACAGGCCAAAGGTGATCGCATTGGCGTAGGCGTTGGCTGGAGCAACGCCAAAGTTGCCCGCCAGAAAAACGGGGCGATAGGTCGGGTCGGTCAGGATGCGCCACGCTTCAAGCCCCTCGAACGATTCGTCGAAGTGGAAGCCCGGCGGGATAGCGCCGATCTGCCAAAGGCGCAGCAATGCCGCAACGAACACTACCGCCGCCAGCCCGAGCCATGTCCTGCGCAACTTCATCACTGCATTCTAGCACAGAGCGTGCTGCAGCTTTCTGCGTCACTGCGGACAGTTGCAGAATTTGTCGATCGGGACATTCCGGCCTGTCCAGGTTACTGTCGCAACGTATCCAGCCCTTCCTGCCAGCCGACGACTGGGATTACCTGAATATCAAAGGCATCCATCCAGGCGAGTGAATTGAGCACCAACTGGTTGGCGTCTTCGGTCTCATAGACTGCGATCACAGCCGGTGCCCGATTCGGCGTGTAGAACTCCTCGACCAGCTGCACGGGGTGATCGAAGTCTGCACGCCGGTTCACAACTTCAGCGATTTTGCTCTGATCGGCTGACTCTTTGAGATTGAACAGGGCGATGAAACGCATAGTAGCCTCCCTTTCACCAATATCGGACGAGGATCGTGGGCAGAGGATCGCCGTCCAGCGCGGATGGAAACAGGACGCTCTCCTTTTCTCAGTATATCACTCGGCTGTCAGGGAATTTTGCGCGCTCTCGACACATGAGGGGCAATGCGAAGTGGAATCACGGGTGCAGATTCATCCATTTTGACAATTCTGCTTACTTCATTACACTTGTGCGAACACAAGTAAAACCAGCCAGTTGAGTCACGATCTGATACGAACCAAACCGATATGGATCGTTCCGTCGTCTGTACGGACACAATGTAGTGCGGTGCCCACAGTCCAGCGGCAATCCGCTTCTTGCCACACCTGATTCGCAGCAGATGCGCTGTGAACAGAAACTCGCCCGCTGCGAAGCGCTTCAAGCTTGGAGGTTACCATGCAGCCATTCCGCTATATCCGTGCCCATAATGCCGAGCATGCGGCGACGTTGCTGCTCCAGCACGATGGGCGTGCTCGCATTCTTGCCGGTGGCACCGATCTGATTGTCGCCCTGCGCGAGCGGAGGCTGGAAACCGAACTTGTCATCGACATCAAGGGCATCCCTGAGGTCAGCGAACTGTCGTTTGATCCTGCGGAGGGATTGCGTATTGGGGCGTCCGT
>CAIRNL010000523.1 GCA_903879975.1 uncultured Chloroflexota bacterium
CCCATCGTTGGGAAGCGATCGGCATTGCAGTGCTGAGCTCTCTGGCCTATATTCTCGTCCTGACGGCCATGATCACAGCGCCGGTAAGCTACATCGCCCCGGCACGCGAGCTGAGCATTCTGTTTGGCGCGCTCCTGGGCACCTGGCTCCTCAAGGAAGGCGACATGCGCAGCCGCATGCTGGCCGTCACGATCATGGTGGCCGGCATCATTCTGCTCTCGCTTGGGTAGTACACGCGAGACTCCACAGGCCGGTGTTTGCGGCACAACGCTGCAGGGGAGTGATCCGGTCAATCGCTCTACACAGCTGGCGGCGGAGCTGTGCGCCCGGCTGGACTCAAGTCAAAGCCGATCGAAACCGGGAGTTGGCAAGTTTGTCCCCTCGGCAGCGGCGGTGCCCGAAAATGATCGCTGCTGCAGGAGGCGTTCACCTGGCCAGGTGCTGGAGAACGATCGCGATGAAGATCATCGTGTTGGCGATGCCGATAATTGCCGCGATCTGCCAGAGGCGCATGATGGTGCGGCTGCGCTGTTGGGTGGTGCTGAGCGCGTCGAGTTCGACCTGCAGGCGAGCGGCCTCAATCTCGCTGATGCCCAGCGCGCTCGAATAGCTCTGCGACATGCGGCTGGCGCTGTGCTGTTCCTGTACCAGCTGCTCCTGCGCCAGCTGACGTGCGGCCAGCGTGTCGGCCAACTGACGATTGCGGCTGGCGAGTTCCTCACGCAGACGTTCGACGCGCTGGGTCAGCAATTCTGTGCGCGTCTGGTTGGAAGACTCCCACTGGCTCTTGGCGCTCTGCAAGCGATCCACCAGCCGGTTCTTGCGCTCGAGGTCCTGCTTCAGCGATTCGATGCGCCGCCCGCTTCGTTCCTGCGTGGTGCGCAGGGTAGCAGCCAGTTCGTCGCGCTCGCGCGTGAGTTGCTCGATCTGTTGTGTCAGCGCGCTCACTTCCCCCACATGGCCACGGCGTTCGCCGGCATGCAGATGGCCCAGTTCGGCCAGTTGCGCCTGCAGCGCGGCCTTGTCGCGCAGCAGGGCGTCAAGCCGCTCGCGCGCCATGCGCAGCTCTTGCTCCATACGGCGCACCTGCTCCGTGGCACGCGCCGTGTCCTGCAGCGACGTGGCATAGGCCGACAGGCCCGATCGCGCCCGCGCAGCGGCTGTACTTTCGAAGAGTTGCCGCACGCTGTCAAACTGCGCGCGTGCCGCTGGATCTGAGAGGACGCGGTACGCCTCGTTGATGCGCTTGATCTGCTGTTCGGCCAGTTGGTGGTGTTCCGGGTTACGGCTATAGCGATCCGGATGAAAGGCAAGCGCCAGGAAGCGATAGCGGCGGCGAATTTCATCGTCGCCGGCTGTCGTTGTGACCCCCAGCACCTCGTAGTGGTCGACCGGTGGTAAAGCCATCGTTACGGGCACTCCGCAGTAGGCACGCTGTGCATCTTTCCGCACAACGGACGGGGGCCTGTCTTGGCCAAAACAGTTCCTGATACACTGCTGGGCAGGATGAAGGCAAGGGAGCTATCGACGCGCGGCGGTTGGGCATCGCCGTGGTTTTGTGCCGCGCGCAGGTGTCGTGCGCTCGCCAGCGCGACAGCCGCAGGACGAGGAGCAGCCTGCCCTGCACACCACTTTCTCGTTTGGGAATCCCAGAATGTCACCGTTTTGCTCCTCAGCCGTGCTGAGAA
The DNA here is from genome assembly GCA_903879975.1 of uncultured Chloroflexota bacterium. GTDB lineage: Bacteria > Chloroflexota > Anaerolineae > Caldilineales > Caldilineaceae > Caldilinea. The sequence goes on from CAIRNL010000523.1 coordinate 1,689, forward strand.
TATTTCCCAGCCCACCTGCAGCCCGCAGCGGCGCCGGACCTGCCCAATCCAGTGGAGTGCGCCCATTTGCCGGCCACATCAAGCTATGATATAGTGCCATATAATTGAGAAGATTGCATCTTCTCTAGGGCGAGAACAACGGCGTTCTCGCCTTTTTTTTCTGGTGCGGCGCCTGCACAGCACAGTTCATCGTGGCTGTACCTGACTGCCCACGACTGCCGATGACGCTTACCCGTTGCGAGAAGGAGTCTACCATGTCTGCCATTCGTTGCCTGGCGCGCGCAGCCGTTGCCGCGCTCCTGATTGTTGCGCTGCTGCTCCCCGCTGCACCGGCAGCACAGGCGCAGGCGACCGCCACGATTCACTATCACCGGCCCGACGGTGCGTACGAAGGATGGGGAGTGCACGCGAGGGGCGCAGCGGCACAGGAGACCGCCTGGGCCGAGCCCTTACTGCCTGTTCCGCCGACATTGCGCGGTGACGGCGTGATCGATCAAACAGCGATTTACCACGATAGCCGCAACGACCTGTATCGTACGCCCTTTGGCGC
>CAIRNL010000524.1 GCA_903879975.1 uncultured Chloroflexota bacterium
GCAAGAACGCAAGACCATCGAATTTCATCTGGATACTCCAGAAGAAGATCTACCTGCCCATCGCCTTCAGATCATCATGCTCTCAGCCGAGGGCAAGCGTGTCCCTGAAATCAGCGAGGAGGTGAATCTGCATCCGATCAATGTGCGAAAATGGATTCATCGCTTCAATCGGTATGGATTGGATGGATTGCGCAGTGGAAAATCGCCTGGCCGCCCCCCCGTCTTCAACGACGAGCAACGGAACCGGGTCATTGAGATAGCCAACACCAACCCACGTAGCCTGGGACTGCACTATTCACGGTGGTCGCTACAGCGCCTGCGCCGTTATCTGATTGAGCAGCACATTGTGGAACATATCAGCGTCGAGACCATCCGCCAGATCTTGCAGGCTCAAGAGCCGGTCGCTGTGCGGCGCAGCTAGGACAGATGGGTGCAAATAAGCCGGCGGTTTTGTAGAGTGATTTGGCAAATCGCTCTACATGCTGCGCTGCTCCATCACTACCGATTGACTTAGGTCCCTGTGTACTAGTCTCTTCTACCCCCAAACATTTCCTGCAGAGCGGCCACGATGGGCCGCTTTTTTGATGGCTGTGTGCCCCTCGCGACAATCCATCGGTTTGGAATCCGTTCACTTCAATTTGGCAGTCGCCTATGCTATAGTGATGTAGCATGACGACACATGCTGATGCATTCATCCACAACGAGCTCGCTTCATCCGGCGCAAGCAGCGTTTTTCGCTCCCGTAGGGTTGTCAACCGTTGCTGCTACGGCCTGGAACGACCATCCCAGAAAGTACGGGGGTCCGTATGAACAACTTTTCTCCTGCCATCCGGAAGCACGCCGCCCTGCTTGTCGCCGGGATCGCTGCGCTTCTTGTCCTCGCCGCCTGTGGGCCGATCCAGGCGCCGTCAGATGCCGTCGAAGCCGAACCGGCTGTTACCGAGCCTACGCCCACCAAAGAGGCGGCAGAAGCGGCAGCCCCGGCTGAGCCGTTGCCGCTTCCCACTGAAACCTACAACGGCATTCCTGTTGGGTTCACGCCCGAGGGTTTTCCCTTCCGCGGTGACCCAAACGCACCGGTGACGATGCTTGAGTACAGTGACTACCAATGCCCCTTCTGTGCGCGGTACTTTGTCCAGAGCGAGCCGGCGATCAACGATTCGTTCGTGCGCAACGGCCAGTTGATGGTCATCTTCCGCGACTTCCCGATTGAGGCACTTCATCCCAACGCACCGATGGCGCACGTGGCCAGCCTTTGCGTGGGCGACCAGGGCGCAGCACTTTACTGGGCGATGCATGGCAAGCTCTTTCAAGCACAGGCTGAATGGGGCAACCTGCCCGACCCCTTGCCGGTCTTTGAGCGCCTTGCCGAAGAATCTGGCGCCGATCTCGATCTGTACAACACCTGTATTGCCGACCCGGCTCCGAAGCAGGCTTTTATTGCCGACGCCATTGCCGAGGGGCAGGTAGCAGGTGTCTCCGGTACGCCCAGTTTCAGCTTCCGTGGTACACCCGATGGTGCCGCCTACTTGCTGGTGGGTGCACAGCCGTACGAACAGTTTGCTGCCTACGTCGAGGCAATCGCTGCCGGTGAGGCGCCGATTGCGGCGCAGGGCAGCGCATCCGGTGATGGCGAAGCGCAGATTCCGGTATGGGCTACAGCCGAGGGCTGGCAACCTGACCCAGACCGACCTGGCGTCAACATGGCCGGCGATCACTACCGCGGCAATTTGGAGGCAAAAGTCGTCGTCATTGAGTTCTCTGATTTCCAGTGTCCCTTCTGCAAGCGCCATGTGGACGATACGCAGCCTGGGCTTGACGAGGAATTTGTCGACACGGGTGAGGTCATGTGGATTTTCAAACACTTCCCGCTCAACATCCATCCACAGGCTCCTGCGGCGGGTGTCGCTGCGGAGTGTGCCGGCGATCAGGGCAAGTTCTGGGAAATGCACGACCTTCTCTTTGACGACCCAGCGAGTTGGTCGATCAGCGATCCGACTCCTGTCTTTGCCGAACTGGCCGGCCAGCTCAAACTGGACATGGACGCCTTCAACACCTGCTCTGCCGACTCGGCCACAGCCGAACGGATCACTAGCGACCTGAACGACGGGACTCCCTTTGTCCAGGGTACGCCGACCTTTATTGTGCTCTTCAACGGTGAGGGGCGCATTATCCCCGGTGCATTGCCGCTGGAGACCTTCCGCGATGCCCTGCAGGAGATCATGGATCAGACCAACTGAGCGCCCTCTTGACAACGTAGCAGGAACGAATCAATCGCTCAGCGATGGCGCAGCCAGTGTCCAATGCGCCATCGCTGCTTTGGATAGCAACTTCTGTCGAGGCGGACCTCGCACCGTGCCTGAGCCGGCAACTGTAGCCGTCAGCCGCCAAGATAGGCGCGTACGTTCTCCTGGTGTTCCTCAAAAGTCGTGGCAAAGACGTGACGCCCGCTGCCGTCGGGCACGGCCACAAAATAGAAATAGTCGTGGATAGCAGGGGCAAGGACGGCCTGGATACTGCTCAACCCCGGCGCTGCAATCGGCCCAGGCGGCAGTCCGGTGTAGAGATAGGTGTTGTAGGGGCTATCGACCGAAGAGTATTCCTCCAGCGATACCGGCGTCTTCCACCACTGATCGCTCTGCGGCTGGTAGCCCATCGCATACTGGACTGTAGGGTCGGCATCCAGTTTCATCCCTTGTCGCAGGCGGTTGAGATAAACGCCGGCGATGGCCGGCCGCTCTTCCGGCACTACTGCTTCCCGCTCGACAATTGAGGCCAACGTGAGAACCTGGTGGAGGGTGAGTTGTGTACTTTCTGCAGCTCGCGCTTGCTGGTAGAGCGGCACGATTCGCGCGCCGAACGTGTCGATCTGCCGTACCAGCACATCAATGGCAGTGGCACCCTCAGCCGGGACAAGGTAGGTATCCGGGAAGAGATAGCCCTCCAGGCTGGCGCCGGCCGGCCGAGCCTGCAAGAATGGATAGCGACTTGCGTCCAGTTCGCTCAGATCGCCGGCGCTGGCTATGACACGGTAGCGCTCGGCTTCCTCCGGACCCAGCAGTCCACGCCGGCTGAGATAGTCGGCTACCTGCTCGAGCCGCCAACCTTCCCGAATGGTCACGCTGACAGCAGCTGCCTGGGGGCGTGTCATTGCGTCGACGACCTCACGCAGTGTCATGGATGGCGCCAGGGTGTAGGCACCTGCCGCGAGCCTACTGTCCAGAGCGTTGACGCGTACGACGGCCTCAAAGAGCATGGCGTCGCGAATGATCCCAGCCTGCTCCAGATTTTGGCCGATAGTGCGCGCTGGGGTACCTGGCTCCACAACGAAGCGCACGGGGCGATCGTCGACACTTGCCGGCCGGTCGAGGGCAGCTTCGTTTGAACGCAGATAGAGCTCCAGGCCGGAGCCACTGCGCGAACAGGCGGTGAGTAGGAGGAGAGCCGCCAGCAGCAACGAGGCGAGCCGTGGCTGGCCAGATGGCAGGTATTGCAGCTTCAACCGATCGACACCCTTCCCCGTTGTTCGCGCGACGAGAAGCGCGAATCTTGTTGGTAGAGTTTGCGCAGACCATCGGCAAGGGAAGTGTGTGGCTTGTACTTGAGCAGTTGGCGTGCCTTGCCCAGATCGGCTACCAGATGCTGGATGCCGCCCGACGCATCGTGGTTTTCCAACACGTGGGCCCTGGCTTGCACAGTTTTGCTGATGGCCTCGATTAACTGGCTCATGGAGATTTCCTGTCCGCTGCCTACATTGATTGTCTGCTGATCGACATTGGCTGCCGTCGCTGCACTGATCAGCGCATCCACCACGTCATCGATGTAGACGAAATCGCGTGTCTGCTGGCCGTCGCCAAAGACGATGATTGTGCCCCTGCCGAGTGTCTGATGCATGAACTGCGGAATAACCGGTGCGTGGGTGGGCGGCAGTGGCTGGCCCGGCCCGTAGGCATTGAAGATGCGCAGGGCAACTGTTTCGAACCCACTGAGCCGACCAATGGTGAAGAGGTACTTCTCCGCTGCCAGTTTGCTGACGGCATAGGGCACAGCGGGGTTGGGCGTCATCTCTTCGATTACCGGCCGGCTTTGCTGATCGCCGTAGACGGTGGCACTGCTGGCCAGCACAACGCGGTGTACGCCCACGTCGCGGCATGCTTCGAGAAGGGACACGGTGCCCCCCACGTTAACGTCGTTGTACTCGCGCGGGTAGAGCACCGAGGCGGGCACACTCACCAACGCAGCCAGGTGAAAGACGACGTCCACACCCTGCAGCAGCGACCACAGTTTGGGCACGTCGCGCACGTCGCCACGCGTGAAGTTGATGCCGGACCGAAGATTGGCCGGGTCACCGCTGCTCAAGTCGTCGAGCACGCGCACCGATGTGCCGCGCAGCTGCAGCTGATTGGCCAAGTGAGCGCCGATAAACCCAGCGCCGCCGGTGACTAATACACGCATTTAGCCTCCTGCCTCCAGTGTGCTTTCGACTGTGCGATCTCGTTGTTGCCACATAGCGCAGTGCTTTTACGTCCGTGCACGGCGATTGAAAACGTGCTGTGAACAACCCACTGCCGCGCGCGCAAGCATAGCACATGTGAACGTCAAGCATCGAACCAGAGCACGCTGCCGTACAGGTCGATAGACGCCAGGATTTTGTAAGTTCGCCCTCTCGGCAGCGGCGGTACCCGACAATCCTGGTCGCTACATCCCACCCCTTTAACGGCGCAGATCGCCGGGGTCTGTGGAGCGGCTCGCCGGCGGGTCAGGGAGATCGCTCCGGCGACCGCGCCGCAACGGCGATGCAGATGTCGTTGTGTCAACAGGTGCGGTGACCACGTAGTACGCACGACAGGCTTCGATCAAGTTGGCCGCAGAAAAGTGACCTAACGTCCACAGCCGCAGCCGGGGTTCGCCCCTGAAGATCATCTCGACCATCTCGCCGGTGGCACAGCCGGCACTTTCCAGACGCGCGACTTCCCCGGCAAGCTGGATCAAGTCACCGATCTTGCCGTGCAGGTCGGGCAACGGCGTACGGCGCACCGTACCGCTGCCGGGAAAGAGCCGTTCTGGGCGTAAGGTCGCCATCGTACGCAGACTGCTGACGACGGCAAACATATCGGACTCTGGCGTCCAGGCGATATCGCGCCCGCCCACGAAGGCATCGCCGCAGAAGAGCCAGCGGTAGGTGGGCTCAAAATAGCTCACGTGGTCACGGCTGTGGCCGGGCGTCTCGATCACACGCAGCGTGTGTGCTGGCGTGCGTATGACGTCTTCCACTTCATCGAGCGAGCGCACATCCTTCTGGGGCGACGGTTCGCCCCAGATGAACTGTCGGTAGCGCTGCATCTGGAGCAGTGACGGATCTTCAATGGCGGAGAGTGCGGCGCGCGACGCATAGACAGGGACGCCGGGAAAACGTGCGCGCACCGCTGCCAGCCCGCCGATGTGGTCCTCATGGCTGTGGGTGATGGCAATTTGCTGAATCTGCGTGCCGTTCAGCACGCGCACCAACTCACTCGCCGTGCAGACTGGCCCAGTATCGATCAGGAGCCCATCAACGAGATAGGCGGCCGTCCAGTAGAGCGGGCGTCCAAAGAAGGCGCGCGCCATCCGAATGACCGTGACCGAACCGTGCTGTTCAACCGTGATCATGCATCTACCTCAAAGACTCCACAGGTACGGCAGAGTGCATCCCCTCTTTTAGCCGTGAGAGCACCCAATCCGGAATGCGCGCCGTATGCCCCTCCAGATCGACGCAGATGTGTTGCGTGCTGCCAGTTGCCAGCAATTCGCCCGACGCAGCGTTCGTGATGCGGTAGGCGAAGCTGACGTGACGGCTGCGCAGGTTTGTGATCGTGGCTGCTACGCTCACCATATCGCCAAAGCGCGCGGGAGCCCGGTATTCGACCTGTACGCCTGTCACGGCAAAGTGACGGCCTACCGCCGCCACCTCCACGTACGGCATACCCACTGCATCCATCCATGCCACACGTGCTGCCTCGAGCCAGACCACGTAGGCACTGTGATGCACGACCCCCATCAGGTCGGTTTCGACAAAGCGCACCGGAATATCGAGTGAAAAGAATGGCGATGTGTCGGTGGAATCTTCGCGGTGTGTCATGTTTACCACACTTGAAAAAATGCCGGATGGCCAACCGCCAATCGTCGACAAGCTCGGTGCAGCGCCGCTGTGGACGTCCTGACTATCGGCGATTGACCATCAGTTGCCGTCCCTCTTTTCTACATATGAATCGGGTGTCCCTCGACTGCATGCGCCGCCTCCATCAACACCTCACTCAGCGTCGGGTGGGCGTGAACGTTGCGGGAAATCTCGGCCGGCGTGATTTCCATCATCTGTGCCAGGCTCA
>CAIRNL010000525.1 GCA_903879975.1 uncultured Chloroflexota bacterium
CCCATCGTGGGGCAACCCGTCCATCACCCCATCGTGGGGCAACCCGTCCATCACCCCATCGTGGGGCAACCCGTCCATCCTCAATCGCCAGCCGAGCATCGGCCCGCAGAGCGCAGCCCTCACCGTGCCGGTGCCTGTCCGCAGCCCCACTCAGCCGCCGACTGCGCCGATCGGCACCCTTGCATCAAGACCTTGATAAAAACACTTCACCCGCGCAAAATCTGGATCGTCCTGCGCCGTCAGACCCTGCGCACTGCCCGCCCATTCCGTTCCACCTCCTGCGCGACAAAATCACGTCCACAACGCCGCCGAGCCAGATCAGTGCGCATTCGTAGCTGCCTATCTCGCATGACCGCTCCTGCCCAGCCTGCAGCCGGCGCCCCTAGAAATAGATCGTATCCCACCCTGCATCAGCCGGCCTCACCGCCACGACAACGTTCGGATCGCTGGAATTGCCAGCATCGATGACAACATTGTCCGCCGGACACCGTTGCATCAATTACTTCCTGATTGCACCGGCAGTGAACGATGAAACACCCGCAACATCGTGGGCAGAACGAGGACGATTTCTGCACATTCCCCAATCTCGATTCGCCAATTCTCGATGGCTACCTCACGTCCGGATTCGGCAGCATGAAGTCGCGGATGACGCCGTTGAGATCGTGGACAGCGCTGATAAAAGCCCGCAGCGTCCGCACGGTCGCTCCGTAGGAATCGAACTCGGCCGCTTTCATGCCGTCCGGGTCGTAGGCTCGACGGAAATCGGGGATCTTGGCGTACAGTTCGTCGATGAGCCGGGCCTCCACTGCATTCTGCATGCGCGCCATGACCGGAATGTCTGAACTGTTGATCTTGAGTTGCCACTCGTACGGGATCGTGAGCACCACATCGCCGCCGATCAACTCGGACCAGTGGCCGAGATGGCGATAGGCTGCGGCGAGCAGCCGCACGCGATAGCCACGTTCCTGCCAGATGCGGTAGGCATTTTTGAAAACGGCAATGCCGGCCCAATCCAGCGCAACGGGGTCGACATGGATGCCATCTCTCTTGGCGACGACTTTCATCCAGTCGTCGGTACGGCCAATCATGATGGTGCAGACCGGGCGCATATTGCTCACGTCTTTGCCCTCTGCCGCACGCCGGTTGAGCCCGCGCTCCACAGCTTCGGCCACGGCAATCGCCTGTGGCACGGTGAAGCTGACTGTCGCATTGACGTTTATGCCGTGGTAAGTCGACTCCTCGACAGCCATGACGCCGGCCGCAGTAACCGGCATCTTCACCTGCATATTGGGCGCCAGCTCAGCGAAGTGGCGTGCCTGGGCGACGATCGCCTCGCAATTCCGATAGAACATGGGGTTGGTCTGGATCGACAGGCGCCCTTTGCGCCCGCTGTTGCGTTCGAAGGTCGGCTGCAGGAGGTCGGCGCCGCGCACAGCCATTTCCTCGATCAGTTTCCACGTGACCTCGGATTCAGACCAGGTGGGATTTTCGGCGATGATGGCGCGAATGCGGTCTTCCCACAGGTGCATTTCCTTGTTGAGCACATTGAGCACAATATTGGGATTTGTCGTCGCCCCCACTGCGCCGTGGCTGATGGCGTAGGTAAGCTCCTCGATCGAGCAAGAATCGTTCCAGTAGTCAGTCGACGTCGTCGAAACGGTCCGCAGTAATGGACTCGCCATGGCAATCCTCCAATATCAGGTGCGCGGCAATCTAACTGCGGCCGACGCACGAAACATAGGCAGACGGATGATATAAGGGCGCTGAATGAAACCTAGTACACATGGACCTAAGTTAATCGGTAGTGGTGGAGCAACGCAACATGTAGAGCAATTTGCCAAATCGCTCTACAAAACCGCCAGCCTAGTTGCGCCCATCTGTACTAGTTTTACCAGCGCGCACAGAAGGTGATCTGAAAAGATGTAGACGGGAAATTTGTGCACACGTGTGCACAA
>CAIRNL010000526.1 GCA_903879975.1 uncultured Chloroflexota bacterium
CCACGGTTTTTCTCCGACAACTGCTGAAGACCTACGTTCCAAAACTCCCGCTCCACCGTTCGAGCGTTGTCCAAGGCCATCCCTACTTCTGATCGCACGACATCGCCGATCTCTCTGCGATCCGCGACATTGGCAGCAGGGATCCGGCTGATCTGGTCCGCGGCCCGCGCTTCAGCAGCAAACAGCCGATTTTGAAGCATCTGATTAAACGCTGACTCACGGGACTGTGCCGCCAACTGTAGCGCAGCAGGATCACCCGTCTGCTCCAGGCGATTGATCAGCACACGCAGTGCTTTGAAGGCCTCTTGCGCCTGGGCCATGGTCTCGGGCTTGTAGCGATCTGAGCCGATTGCCAGACGCGCCTCAAGCTTGGACAGCGTGTCGTTATTGGTCTTCTGCGCGCCCGTCATGTTTGGCACGCCGGGAAGATTCGGAGCCTCAAGTGAACGGATCAGCGCAGGAATGTCCTCACCGTTCTTCTCCAGGATGTCATAGAGCGTATTAACGGCACGGCTCATTTGACGTTGCGCAACGACTTCAGTAACGGCCTGACGCTGTCCTTGGAAATCCGTAATCCAAGAAATTGGATTGGCCGCCTGTAGAAGTTTTGGGCCGATATTCGTGATCGCGTTTTGTGTAATCGTTGCGGGTAATTGAAATAACATCCCACCTATCAGCCCACCACCAGCTTGCGCCAAAGGATCACCAGGGTTCATTCCTTCGCCAAGCCCGGCTCCGATCCCCGCGCCAAGGCTCATGATGCCCTCGGCGGTCATGTAGGCTCCCGGCGACTTACGAGCAGATTCACCAATATTTGCAATGAATTTGCCAACACGACCGGCAGTCTGTCCGGCCTGGGGCAGCCCAAACGCCAAAGGCGCCGTCATCAGGGAGTCAGCGAAGAACCTGGTTCCTACCCGTAACGGCGACCCTTCTGGAGGCGGCGGTGGCAACGTCTTTTTAGCCTGCTCGCCCATCAGCCAGCCAGTCAAGAGCCCCGTGCCAAGACCCACGGCGCTGCCCACTGGCCCCGCTGCCGAGCCGATCTTCATTCCAAGCAGCCCAGTGCCCAATGGCGCGCCAGTCTCGGCCACCGCCTCTAAGGCACCTGTCAACATCTCACGACCAGCACCGGCCATCGTCCCACCCGTGGTCGATGAGCCAAGAACCATGCGCTCAAAGTCGTCAGGATTAAAAGCCGGAGCCTGACCTGGAGCCTGATTCGTGGTCATCGGCTCAGGAACCGGTGATGCCCCGGCCATGGGGTCAAGCGGACTGATGTCGTCTGGGTTCATCTTACTTACCTTTACCGAGTCTTCTGGCGAAGTACCGGGCCATTGGGGCCATTGAACACGAACCACGATCCGGCCGGCAACTCGCTAAATGCCGACTGACCAGCAGGCGTGCGCTCGATACGTGGAAGATCTGCTGTACCTAACAGTGAGCGAATTTGGCGCGCCTCGTTATAGTCCTGTGCCGCTTTTTGTAGAACAGGCCTTGCCACGGTCGCAGTCTCGTAGGTGCGCTTTGCTCTGCCCTCTACAGCTTGGAGCAATGCATCCAAACCCATCAACCTGTTGCGGTACGACTCAGGGTTATCAATCAACTGTGGCAGAAGCTCCAGATCCCCCATGATCTGTTTACGTTCGCCTTCAGTAAATCGATCTCCAACCGCCAACGAACGAGTTAGCTGGTTGACACCCGCCCGCAGGAAAGAGGTAGCCTGCTGCTCGCCTGGCGCA
>CAIRNL010000527.1 GCA_903879975.1 uncultured Chloroflexota bacterium
AGGGGTCTTTGTTTCCATGTCGGCAGGTAACTCCGGCCCTGCAAACGGAACGACCGATCATCCGTCACCGGGCTATATCTCGGTGGCAGCCAGCACGAGCGGTGGCACCTATGCTTCGGGGCGTCTAAACGTTGTCGGCGGCCCCGAGGATTTGAGCTTCGCAGCAGCAGCATTTGGCGCACCGTTGCCCGTCGGCCAGGTCATCTCCTACTCGGTTCTGCCTGCACAGAACGTCGATCCTGCCAACGTCAACGGCTGCAATGCCTGGCCAGCCGGCACCTTTACCGGCAAAGCTGCGCTCATCCAGCGTGGTGTCTGTGAGTTTGGCGTCAAGGCACTCAACGCCGAAACCGCCGGCGCCAGCTTTGTCGTCGTCTACAACAGCGCGGCCGGTGGTGACGGTCTGATCAACATGGGGGCGGGCGCTGTGGGCGATCAGGTCACCATCTCGTCGATCTTCGTCGGCCGCACTGATGGTACCGGCATCATCGCAGCCTACAACAACGACAACAGCACCAGGATTGAGATCGATACCGTGGCGTTCCAGGTCGGCAACGAACCGGATCGCATTGTTTCCTTCAGCAGCCGTGGCCCTGGCGTCGGCAACACGCTCAAGCCTGACATTGCGGCGCCCGGCGTCAACATCTTGGCGCAGGGCTACGCGCCTGGCGAGACCGGGCTGGATGTCTTCACAAATTATGGGCAGGCTTCGGGCACGTCGATGGCGGCGCCCCACGTTGCAGGCGCCGCGGCACTCGTGCGCCAGGCACATCCCACCTGGCCAAACAGTTGGATCAAATCGGCGTTGATGTCGACCGCCAAGTACACGGATGTCTACAACTTCGATGAGACGCCTGCTCAGCCGCTGGATATGGGCGCTGGCCGCCTCGACCTGACCAATCTCCTGGATCCAGGTGTTATCCTTGACCCACCCAGCCTGAGTTTTGGCCTGGTGCCGACTGGGACCTCGAAGACGATCAGCGTCACTGTGTTGAGTGTAGCCGATATTGCCGAGACCTACGACATCGCCACCCTCTTCACCGGCGCTGGCTTCACACAGACGACGGCATTGCCGGGCGTCACGGTGAACCCAGCGCAGATCGCACTGCAGCCAGGCGCATCTGCTGTGGTGGCAGTGACCTTTACATCTGCAGACGGCCAAGGCTACGGCGATAATCAGGGCTATGTCACGCTGGACGGTTCGGCGCACGACGCACATCTGCCGGCCTGGGCGCGTGTCACCTACGCGGCGCCACTGGCCAATGTGCTGCTCATCGACAACGACTTCAGCGACCTGGCCCAGGATTACAATTATCTGTGGTATTACACCACGACGCTGGAAGCGCTCAACCTGACCTACGTCGTCTGGAACGTGGACGACTATGCCGGCGGCCCACGCACCCTCCCAGATGCGACGACGTTGGCCGCCTTCCCCTATATCCTTCACTTCACGGGCGACAACTACCAACCTGACGGCACATTCTCTGTCCCCACAGGCCTGACCGCGCTGGATATTGACAGTCTGACTGAATATGTCAATGGTGGTGGCCGCTACATTGCCATGGGGCAGGATTACAGCAGCGCCATGGGCAATGAGACGTTCTTCTACAACTATCGGCTGGGCGCAGCCTTCATCCAGGACAGCGTCAGCGACGCCGTTCGGCCTGATGCATTGATTCTGCCCACGGCCGATGCCCCGGAAATCCTGCGCGGGATCGTCGTCGATCTGACACAGACACGCAAATACACTGCCGGCGCCCCGCTGAGCGGTGCCCAGGAAGTCCCGCCCGTGGCGACCGGTACGACTGGGAGCTACACGCTGCGTTACGATGTCGACCAGAAACTGCTTGAAGTCCAAGTCCGGGTGACGCCGACGGCAACCACGCCGATTACGGTGACGGGAGCGCACATTCACCAGGGTGCAGCCGGCGCTAATGGGCCGGTGGCCTTTACGCTGCTCAGCACGCCGGCGTTCGTCACCAGCTCGCTCACCTTTGGCGGTAACTTCATCCTGTCGCAGGCACAGGAAGAGGCGCTCCTCACCAACGGTCTCTACGTCAATGTGCATACGGATGTCTATCCCAGCGGTGAAGTGCGAGGTCAGATTACGCCGACTGCTGTCGCCAATCAGGCCTACGTCGACGAACTCGACAACCGGCTGCATGATGGCTCCATGAATCCGAATCCTGTGCCCGGCGATCCGTTTGGCGAGAGCACGCTCGGCAGTACGCGTCTCCTCAGCTACAGCGGACCGTTCGTCGAGTATGGTGGAGCAGTGGCGTTGGCCAATCGGCAGCAGCCGACGCTGGAAAGACCCGGCATCACCTACGCTGGCCGATCCATCTACACAAGCTTTGGTCTGGAAGGTATGAGTGAGACCCCGAACCCGAGCAACTTTGTCCAGCCGACGACGCGTTCTGAACTCATGAGCCAGTTCATGGCCTGGCTGAACGCCGAACAGGGCACAGTTGTCATCACGACCACAGCCGAGGTGAGCAGCACACTGTACAGCTTTGACTACACATTTGCGCCCAGCACATTGCCGGGTATGGCGGCGCAGAACCTGGTCGTGCCACAGAAGGTGCGTTGGGACTTTGGCGACGGCACACCGTACGTCACGGCTGGCAACGCGACCACTGCCAGCCACCAGTACGTGTGCGCCGCGGACAATGCCCACACCGTGCGCATCGAGATCACGGACACCTACGGCGTGACCACGCTGGCAACCACGGAAGTGGATGTCAGCAACAACTGTAACCAGGCTGGCGTGATACCGTCAGGCCTCTACCTGCCCATCATCGGCAAGTAGTAGTCACTTGAGGGGATGAGAGGGAGATGAGGGGTATGACAGGGGACGATCAGTTCACCCTGTCATACCTGTCACCCCCTCGTCCTGTCACCCCCTCGTCCTGTCACCCCCTCGTCCTGTCACCCCCTCGTCCTGTCACCCCCTCATCCTGTCACCCCCTCATCCTGTCACCCCCTCAG
>CAIRNL010000528.1 GCA_903879975.1 uncultured Chloroflexota bacterium
AAAACGCTTTCGGGTAGTTCCAGAGTGACAGTCGCTGCCATTGCTAATGCCTCCATACGGCTGAACGCATTTCCACCACAACGATCATCCTCTCAATAGTCTACCCCACCTGATCGAGGCCCACAAATCCCAGAGTCTGAATCACCTCCCTGAAGGACTGACAGTTACCCATCTATCTCCGTGGCGGACACCCTGCTGGCATCTGGCCCTTGGTTCGATGGTGCCCATTTCCGGCTCCCTGTCGGCATATTCAAATGGTGTACTTTTGCGACGGCCGCTAATGCATTTGAATACACTTTGTCAACAGACATGCTGTACTTCGTGCACAAAAGGTGCACTTTTTGGCATAGAATAGGGTACAAACGAAGTCGCTACTCGCCAGCTTCCTCTGGTGGTGGAATGCCCTGGGGGCCAAAAGGCGGCGGTATCGCTTCAGTTGCTGGCGCATGAGTTGAGTGCCGCTTCAATTGTAGTGGCTTTTGCGCAGCGAAAGGTACAGAATCGGCGGCTCAGGCGACGTTTCTTCCCGCCTGGACCGCCGAAAGTGGGTGAGCAGATTCCTAACGGGCACCCCGACCGGGTGCCGCACGGATATCTGATAACTTCCATCCGTGCGGCTTGGAGTGCCCGTACGAGGGGAGTTGGTTCACATCCGTGAGGTCACGGGTTCGAGTCCCTTCTCGCCCACCATCGTTTTTCTACTGTACGGGCACTCCTAGATTACAGGAGTGCCCGTTGCTTTTTACAGCCCTTTTTATTATCTGTACGGTCCTGCAATTGGGAACGACGGATAATTGGTGTGACCGTACACGGCCGCTCCTGGGGTTTGAGAAGCGGGTAGCAGGCGCTTTCTGCGCCGGCAAAGTGTTCAGGTTTGGACCAATGCGCCCGCATTGCGCAACCCCGGATAGCGGAAACGCCCTTGGCAGTGGACTGACCAAGGGCATCTGCACTATCCGGGGAAGGCCGGGTAGAGTGGCTTTTTGAGCAGCGTGCCGACCGACCAGAGTTGGTCAGTGAGGCCAGCGGCCATGGCAGGCGTACGCAGGATGCGGCCTCTTGCGCGACCAGGCACTGGTAGTTGAAGTGAGTCGTGCGGTCTGACGAAGTGATAGTAGCACCGCCACCACTGCGTGTGCAGGAGCAGGTGTTTGGGTGACTGCGCGAGTGCCCACGTCTTGCGCATGAGTGGGGCCACCCCACGGCGGATGGTCAGATTGACGCGCTCAATGAAAGCAGTCTGGATGGTGCGCTTACAACCGTGTTCGGTGAGCAGCTGATAGAAGACGGGGCGCGCGCCCCAGAGCATGCGGGTGATCGTGAAGGTGAGACGATAGCCCCGCCTACGTTTGACCAACTGGCCGTAGAGCAGATCGTCGGCAACGTGCCAGTGGTCAGTCCGGGCGCGTTCTGGACGAAACCAGGAGCCGAAATGAGCTGTGATGGCGTAGAAGTAGCTGCGCAGACCGTCGCTGGTGAAGGCGGGAACGCAGTCTTTGTCCAGACGCAGGTGCAAATCATGGAGCAGGGCATAGGCATCCTCCTGCCTGCGTCCGCCCAGATGCAGTGAGGGGATGATTTTGGTCACCGGATCAAGCGCCAGCCAGGGCCACTGGACACCGGTCCTGACTTTGGCGTGCAGCTCATCCAGTTGGACGAAGGTCAGGACCAGGCCCCGGAAGAAATGGTTGTGCAACACCGTGCTGTGGGCACCCATGCGTTCAAGCCAGCGCGTGATGGTCGAGTCGGCATGACCTGTGTAGCGGGCCATGACGGATGTGTCGACACCTTCTGCCAGCAGCCAGAGCACCATCTCGATGCGGTCGGGTGCTGTCTTGAGATAGTAGAGCGGGGTGTTGCGGCGACAGGAGAATTCTTTGTGGCAACTCTGGCAGCGAAAATGCTGAATGTCCTGCCTGACCCCCCGTTTGCCGTTACCAACCAGGGCGTGGCGCTGTTCATCGGTGATGCCGAAGTAGGTGCAATGCGGATTGAGGCAGGCGAAACCCCCAGTGGAGATCGCTTTCTTGCGCCCGCGCGTGTTCTTGCACCTCACGTAAGGCGCTACCTCTCTCTGAACCGCCCGTGGCTCCAGGCTCAGCCCCTGGCAGCAGTGGGGGCAGTCCTTGGGTGAGCCAGGTTGCCATCGCTGCGGCAGGCGCACCTTGACCCATTGCCATCGCCGCCTGAGGCGAGGGGCGTAGCGTGCCCAGTATACCTTGAGGAGCAGGACGCCCAATAGAAGGAGCAGCAGTCGGTCGAAAGCAGGCAGTTGATCAGACATAGGCTGTGTCGGTACACTGTTGGTAACTTCAGCGCTTGCGAGTGATGCAATGCCTCAATCGTTGAACCTGACACCCCATATTGTCAAGTTGTTGCACGCCTCGATTTATCCGGCGTTCCCGCGGGCAGCACCTCATAGCAAGAATTCTTTGCGTTGACCAAAACGCAACTTCGTGCTAAAATAAGGAAGTCTAGATTATCATAATCTTGATTTCCTTAGAATGGGAGGTGCAATGTTCGTCAACCGTAAGGCAGAGCTGGAATTACTCAACCAAAGCTATCACTCGGAAAAGGCCGAGCTATTTGTGCTTTATGGCCGGCGACGAGTTGGAAAGACCGAACTACTAACGCACTTCTGCGCCGATAAGCGCACCATTTTCTTTGTCGCGGATCTGAACGCCGAACCTGCTTTGCGCGCAGGGTTGTCAAAAGCAGTCAACCAGGAGTTATTTGGCGCCCAAGCTGCGCAGGCCACCTATCAGACTTGGGAGGATATTTTCCTCGCGCTCGCAGCGGCAGCCCAAAATGAGCGCCTCTTGGTCGTGCTGGACGAGTTCACCTATCTGGTTGCCACTCACCCATCGCTTGCATCTCTGCTGCAGCGGCTGTGGGACTCAACCTTGCGCCATACCAAACTCATGCTGATTTTGTGTGGCTCCTATATTGGCATGATGGAGGACTCGGTACTCGGTTATCGGGCGCCATTGTATGGACGCCGGACGGCTCAGTACCGCCTGGAAACGTTCGATTTCTTCGACGCCCGCCAGTTTTACCCTGCCTACAGCGCCGAAGACCAGGTTCGGACCTATGCCATCATTGGCGGAACGCCCGGCTATCTCAACCCACTGACATTTTCGCTTTCCCTCGATCAGCTTGTCCAAACTCAGGTCCTACAACGGGGCGCCTTTCTCTACGACGAGGTGCGCTTGTTGCTCCAGCAGGAGTTGCGCCAACCGCGCGCTTATTTTGCAGTCCTGGAGGCAATCGCTGGTGGCCGTACGCGCCTGAACGAAATCAAGCAGTCCACGGGGCTCGATGGCGTGACTGCCTACCTGGAGACTTTGCAGAATCTGCTGCTGGTTGAACGGGTGGTGCCAGCGACTGAAACGCAGCCACATAAAAGCAGGCGCGGTCTGTATCAGTTGAAGGATCATTTCTTTCGTTTTTGGTTCCGTTTTCTGCACCCCAACCGAACACTGCTTGAGCGTGGCGCCAACCAGTTAGCATGGCAGTCTCTCATCAGCCCGCAAATCGACACCTTTGCAGGTCCTGTATTCGAGGAAATCTGCGAGCATTTCCTGTGGCGTCTAGGGATGGAGGGCAGATTGGCGTTTCTACCCATACAAAGTGGGAAATGGTGGCATGCCAATGAGGAAATCGATGTGGTGTTGATCGGCAGCCAGGATCTTCTTGTGGCAGAGTGCAAGTGGTCAGCACGACCGGTCGGGACCGACATCCTGCAAGACCTGCTCCGCAGAGCAAATCTGATTAAGCGTGAAACAGGCGACAAGCAGTTGTTCTACGCACTCTGTTCGCGTTCTGGGTTCACGCCACAACTTCTGGAACTCGCAGAGCAGCGTGGCGACCTGTTGCTCGTTTCCCTGGCAGAGATGGTTTGAACTCCCGCCCCTGCCCTCAACTCCCAATGCGACCAGCACCCGTTTCGAGTCCGTCACCACCCAAAGATGCCGCCCTGGGCCTTGATCACCGCTAGCGCCGCGCCGTGCCGCTCCGGGCTGTAGGAGGCCACGCAGTCGCCCAGCACGATGGCGTCGAAGCTGCGGTCGTTGGCGGCGATCACCACGGCGCTGCAGCAGACATCTGTGGTCACGCCGGTCACCAACAGATGTTTGATGCCGTGGCTGCGGAGGAACTGTTCCAGGGCGGCCGCGTTGGCAAGCAGATCATCGAACTGTTTTGAGAGATCGCGTGCTTCGAGCAGAGGCACAGAAGACGATTCTGGCAAGGTTCGGTCGAATATCACTGGCAAGATGGCATCGGGACGCGGGACAAACGCCCTTCGATGGTCAACACTCACTGGGGGGCGTGACCGAGAACAACCAGTTATCAATCGGCCTGAAAACGTAGGGCAGGGGTCGGCGCCGGCGCCAATTCGAGCGCCGCCGGCATCGATAGGGGGCGTCTCCCACGGGTGCACGGCCAACAGCACAGCAAGCGGACATATCACGAATGGAAATTGGCGGCTTCGACGGTTAAGTCAGGCACACCTATCTGTTGGCTGTCGAAACGCCCAAAATCAGGAGCAAAGAAACCGCACAGAGGGGCTTGCGGCCTCTCTTGCGGCAGTCGCCGCAACGCCAGCCGTGAAGTTTCAGGTACACAAATAGTCCGGTCACGGTTCACATCCGTGAGGTCACGGGTTCG
>CAIRNL010000529.1 GCA_903879975.1 uncultured Chloroflexota bacterium
CGCCGTCGACGTAGCTGAGCCACGACCCGCCCCGCAGCACACGGTACTCGCCCGTCTCCGGCACCTGCGGGTTGGTGCTGGGCGACTGGCGGTAGTAGTTGCTGCTATACCAGTCGTTCACCCACTCCCACACATTGCCAGCCATGTCCAGCACCCCGTACGGGCTGGCGCCCGTCGGGTACTGGTCGATGGGCGTCGTGTCTCCCACGTTGCGATTGAAATTGCACAGATCTTTCGTCGGTGCCTCGTTCCTTCACGGGTACTTACGCTCGTCCGTCCCGTGCGCCGCCTTCTCCCACTCCGCCTCGGTCGGCAGGCGCCCGCCCGCCCACTCTGCTGTCTGCACGCCCGGCACACTCAACGCATGCGCCAGGCTGCGCCGGTTTGGTCGCACTCAGATCGGCCAGCCATTGGGCAGCCACTTTCGGTGTTCGCCCCAGGTGTCAATTTGCACACGTAACTCATGCAAAATGACACCTGGCACCTCCCTCTCTGTCTGTCCTCCGTAGGCCGGCGCCTTCATTCAAGGCAGCCAGCGATGCCAATGGCGGTTGATACGGCGGTTCTCCTCCGGCCTGGGGCAGGATACAGTCAAGCACCGTCCACCTGCTAACCATCCCTGGCGCCATGCACCGATCGGGCGGGCCCGCTTCCGAACCTAATCCAAAATTCTGACGCACACCCGTGGAACGGCGCGTGATTGACAGCAACCTCAGGGAGGCGTAGAATCGTCTTAAAACGTTTTAACTGTGGCCGTGACAGCGTGTCGGCACCAGTCGTACTTTCAACTATCGGACGGTTGGGTTCAATGGAACGCAAACCCACGGCAACGATTATCGATGTAGCGCAGCGGGCGGGTGTCTCGGCTGGGACGGTGTCCAACGCATTGACCGGCAAACGGCCCGTCTCGCCAGAGACGCGAGAACGCATATTGCGCGCGATCCGCGATCTGGGCTATCAACCCAATCTTGTGGCGCGCAGTCTGGTCAACCGTGCGTCGAAGACGATCGGCGTCGTCGCCTACGGGTTGGAGTTCTACGGCCCTTCGCGCACGCTGGTCGGCATTGAGCAGCAGGCAGCCCACCTTGGCTACTCGCTGTTGCTCGACCTTTTACACCGGCCGGCCACGCGGGATGTGGAAGCTGTGCTCAACGCACAGATTGCGCGGCGCGTCGATGGGATTATCTGGGCAGTGCATGAGGTGGGAGACAACCGGGACTGGATCAATGAACGTCGCCTGCACGCGTTGCCGCCGATCATTTTTCTGACGATGGAGCCGCGCCTTGGGGCCTCGATCGTATCGATCGACAACCGGACTGGCGCGCGCCTTGCCACCCAACATCTGATTGACATGGGGCGGCGAGAAGTCGGGATTATCTGTGGTCCGGCGTTGTGGTGGGAGGTGCGTGAACGGCTGGCCGGTTGGAGGAGCGCCTTGGGTATGGCTGGCCTCGAAGCGGCCTCGCCGCTGATTGTCGAGGGCAACTGGACCGCACAATCGGGCGAAGCTGCGCTCAAGACGCTGCTGGAGCGCAGACCCACCCTGGACGCGGTCTTTGCCTGCAACGATCAGATGGCGCTGGGCGCGCTGCGCCACTGTCATGCCAGTGGCCGGCGTGTGCCCGACGATCTCTCGATTGTGGGCTTCGACAACACACCAGAGTCCGCCTACTTCTGGCCGGCGCTGACCACCGTGCGCCAGCATCTCGCCGAACTCGGCCGTGTCGCCGTCAACGAATTACATCGCCAGATCGAGCGCCGCGGGCAGAGTAAGCCCCCTGATCTTCCGGCCTCCCATGTGCTGCAACCTGAATTGATCATCCGCGAGAGTTCCGGGGCGAAATCGGGTTAGGATTTCCGCCTCATACCTCGCCTGGGAGGGACAACGGTGATGAACCTCAACGAAACTACTCCTGCTCTCCTGCCAGCGGCCCAGCGAACCGGCTGCGGCGGCCGGCTTGTCGAGCTTCTGGTCCTGGTGTGGGTGGTGGGTGCCTCGTTCGTCGGCCAGGGGCTGGGGTGGAGTGCGGCAGTACTCGGCTCTGGCATGACAGCGTTCGATGCCACGCTGCTCCAGGCGGCGCTGCTGGCAGCGCCGCTGGTATTGCTGGCGTTCTTCTGGCGTGCTGCGCGCGAACGTGCGATCTATCGTGCCTTGCTGCTGGCGACGTTCTACCTGCTGATAATGGCGCCGACGCGTACCATGCCACCTGCTGCCAGCCAGCTTGTCCTACTCGCACAACTCGCCCTGACGCTCCTTTTCGTATTCCTTGTGGCTTTTGCCGGCGGCCGACGCCCACGCGGCCATGCGCCCGCCACAAGCTGGTCTATTGCGCTGGCTGCGGCCGCTATTGCGGCCGCTCCGTGGCTGTTGCGCGGTGCGGCCGGCTCGCCGCTCGACGGCTGGCTGGCGCTGCTGCTCGGCCTTGGTTTCGGCGCAGCCCTTGGCCTGGTGATGCAGCGCACATGGTTTGCTACGCTGGCCAGCCACACGCGCGGACGCGGCGCTGATCTGGTGACGGGCGGGATCACGGCAGGCGTGGCGCTCCTGGTCATGGCGTCCTCACTCTCGCTCAACGGTGGGCAGATCGTGCTCATGTTGGCTCTGCCTGCGCTTGGTTGGCTGGCCGTGGCGCTGGTCTACGCAGGCGACGGCTACGATTGGCGCCCCGCTGCTCTTTTCAGCGGCCTGAGCACGGCTGCCATGCTTGTCTTCACCGACACCGATGTCATGTCCATCGAGGCGATGGACCCCATGCTGGGCTGGATCGCCGGCGCTGCCATGCTGACCGCGCTCACCGGCTGCGGTGCGTTTCTGCTCGTGCTGCTTTTCCGTCGCACCTGGGGATCGCCCGGACGCCCGGCACTGGCAGCTACTGTCGCGCTCGGTCTGGGGCTGGGCGCTGCTGGGATTTATCTTCTCGCGGGTCGGCCTGGTTTCTTCGGCGACCGTCTGTTCGTCATCCTGGCCGATCAGGCGGATGTCGGCTCTGCTGCGTTGATGGCCGACTTCGGCGCCCGCCGCCGTTCTGTCTACGCTACCCTGGTCAATCACGCTGACGCGTCGCAACGTGATCTGCGGCAGGCACTCGACCGCTTCGGCGTGCGCTACACGCCCTACTATCTCGTCAACGCCATCGAGGTGGAAGGGGGCCTGCTGGTGCGCCTGCTTCTGGCGGCGCGTGCGGACGTCGACCGGATCTTGCCCAGCCCCCGTCTGCGTCCGCTGCCTGACGTGCTGCCCGATGTGCGGGGCGAGCCCTCTCTGCCCGCTGACCACACCTGGAATCTGACCGTGCTGGGCGTCGAGCGCGTCTGGGCCGAACTGGGTGTGCGCGGGGCTGGGATCGTCGTCGGCGAGTCCGATTCGGGTGTTCAGGGCGATCACCCCGAGTTGGCTGACAGCTATCGTGGTCGCACGCGCGGCGCCGACTACAACTGGTTCGACCCATGGTCCCAAACGCCGGCGCCTGTGGACTTCAGCGGGCATGGCACGCACACGACGGGGACAGCCGTTGGCAATACGGTGGGGGTGGCGCCGGATGCTGAGTGGATCGGCTGTGTCAATCTGCAGCGCAACCTAGGGAATCCTGCGCTTTATCTCGACTGCATGCAGTTCATGTTGGCACCTTTTCCACTGGGGGGCGATCCCTTCTCTGACGGCGATCCGGACCAATCGGCGCACGTGCTCAATAACTCGTGGGGCTGTCCCGCTGCCTACGAGGGGTGTGACCCAGGTTCGCTCCAGCGGGCCGTCGATGCGCTGCGGGCGGCTGGAATCTTTGTCGTGGCATCGGCAGGGAACTCGGGGCCACAGTGTAGCACCGTTGCGGACCCCATTGCCATCTACGATAGCAGTTTCACGGTCGGGGCGGTCGATGAAGATGGCAATCTGGCGCCCTTCAGCAGCACGGGACCGGTGGCTGTCGATGGCAGCGGCCGCATCAAGCCCGATATCGCTGCGCCGGGGATGGCGGTCTGGTCGGCCTTTCCTGGCGGCACCTACCAGGAATTGGATGGCACCTCCATGGCGGGACCGCATGTTGCCGGCGTTGTTGCGCTGATGTGGTCGGCAAATCCAGCGCTCATCGGTGACATTGACAGTACCGAGGCGATCTTGCAACAGACGGCGCGCCCTTTCTCCGGAGCGATGGCTGTCTCCTGGGATAGTGTTCAGGAGGATGTGGACCGTGCAGACGCCTTCACTGGCCAGAGTGACAATAGGGGGTCTAGCGGCGGCAGCTGTCTGGCCGAGCGTGGCGCCGGTGAAACACCGAATGAACTGGTGGGCTACGGCATCGTCGATGCCTACAGGGCTGTGCGCGCCGCTATGGAAATGCGCCGCTGATCGTCCTTGGCAGCTTTGTGGGCAGTCTTTGAAGGAAAACGCTTTCATCTGGAACCGAGAGGAATGAGACAACCATGAGCCACTCTATCGACGCCTGCGATCCTGCGCTCTATGCTGTCGCAACGCACGGTGCCGGACCTGCCGGCAGCCTGCCGCTCGACGACGAATTTCTGCGTCTGGCGCCCAGCGGTGTGATCTTCGGCCTGACCCAGGACGCCGGCATGGGGTGGGACCCAGCCCAGCTGCGTCGCCGCGAGTTCCTCATCCTCAGCACGCAGGGCGGCATCCGCAATCCCGACGGCAGCCCCGTTGCGCTCGGCTACCACACCGGCCACTGGGAAGTGGGGCTGCTCATGCAGGCTGCGGCTGAAGCGTTCCGCAGCCTGGGCGCCATTCCCTTTGCTGGCTTCGTCACCGACCCCTGTGATGGCCGCACGCAGGGCACACCCGGTATGATGGACAGCCTGCCCTACCGCAACGATGCCGCTATCGTGCTGCGCCGCCTCATCCGCTCGCTGCCGACACGGCGCGGTGTCATGGGTGTGGCGACCTGCGACAAGGGATTGCCTGCCATGCTCCTTGCCCTGGCCGGCCAGCTGGAGCTGTCCACCATCCTCGTGCCTGGCGGCGTCACACTGCCGCCCACCCACGGCGAGGATGCCGGCAAGGTGCAGACCCTGGGTGTGCGCTATGCCCAGGGCGAGATTACGCTGGAGGATGCGGCCGATCTCGGCTGTCGCGCCTGTGGATCGCCGGGTGGAGGCTGCCAGTTTCTCGGCACTGCGGCCACCAGCCAGGTTGTCGCCGAGGCACTGGGTCTCTCGCTCCTGCATGCCGCGTTGACACCCTCTGGGCAGCCCATCTGGCTCGACATGGCGCGGCGCTCTGCGCAGGCGCTCGCTGCGCTGGAATCCGCTGGCCTGACCGGGCGCGACATTCTCACGGCTGATGCGTTGCACAACGCCATGGTCGTCCATGCTGCGTTTGGCGGGAGCACCAACCTGCTGCTGCACATCCCCGCCATTGCCCACGCTGCCGGTCTGCCTCTGCCTACCGTTGCCGACTGGAGCCGCATCAACGCTGCGGTGCCGCGTCTAGTCGACGTGCTGCCCAACGGCCCCGTCGGCCACCCTACGGTGCGCGTCTTCCTTGCCGGTGGCGTGCCCGAGGTCATGCTGCACCTGCGGGCGCTCGGCCTGCTGCGCCTCGACGTCCTCACCGTCCACGGACGCTGCCTGGGCGAGATGCTGGATATCTGGCAGGCCAGTGAGCGCAGGCGACGGCTGCGCGACCGCCTGCGTGCTGCCGACGGCATCGACCCTGACGACGTCATCATGGCGCCCGACCGCGCGAGCGCGCGCGGTCTCACCAGCACCGTCACCTTCCCACAGGGCAACCTGGCGCCTGAAGGCTCCGTTGTGAAGAGCACTGCGATTGATCCCCGTGTCGTCGATCCCGACGGTGTCTACCGCAAGGAAGGGCCAGCGCGCGTCTTCACCAGCGAGACCGCAGCGATCGCTGCCATCAAGGGACAGACGGACACGCCTGTGCGCCCTGGCGATATCATTGTGCTCATGGGGCGCGGCCCACTTGGCTGTGGCATGGAAGAAACCTACCAGATCACGGCAGCGCTCAAGTATCTGGCATGGGGCAGGGAAGTGGCGCTCATCACCGATGCGCGCTTCAGCGGTGTCAGCACCGGCGCCTGCATTGGCCACGTCGGCCCGGAAGCGCTGGCTGGCGGGCCGCTGGGCCGCGTGTGCGAGGGTGACGTGCTGCGCATTGAGATCGACACCGTGCACCTCAGCGGCCGTATCGACCTTGTCGGCCACGATGGGCAGCGCTACGACCCTGTGCGCGGTGCGGCAGTCCTTGCTGTCCGTCCGCCACATCCGAATCTGGCGCCCGATCCGGGCCTGCCCGACGACACGCGCCTGTGGGCTGCGCTGCAGCAGGCCAGCGGCGGGATCTGGCGCGGCTGTATCTATGACGTCGAGCGCATCGTGCAGATGCTGGAGGCTGGGCGGCGTGCGCTGGAGGCCGACGCGACTACGCCATAGGAAGCTCACAGACGGTTTTGTTTACTCTGTAAAGAGCCGGCAGCACCGCTCATTCATCCTGGACGTCCGCCAGGATCTCGAACACGCGCTGGCGCAGGCGCGGCACGTCCTGGGTCGCCGTGATCCAGACAATCTCCCATTTCACGCTGAAATAGGCGTGAACGGCAATGTTGCGGAAGGTGACGATATCAGCCCACTCAACGTCGGCGAACTGCTCGCGAAAGGCCGCCGAGAGGTGAGATGCCGCTTCCCCAATGACAATCAGCTTCTGCAAGATTGCGCTCTGGCGAAGATCGTCTTCGTAGAAGTCCTCTTCCTCTGTGAGTGCTGCCAGATAGCGCGCGATCGCATCGGCCGCCTCGACGATATCGGCCAAATACAGCAGCTCAGGCCGCATACAGGACCCTGGCGCTCTGAAGGACCGATTCGCGAATCACGGGCTTCAGGCCAGATCTGGGGACCAGATCGACCGAGCGCTGAAACAGATCGGAGAGTTCGCGCTGCATTCTTGCCAGGGCCAGGAAGCCGATTCGTGCCTCCGGCGCAAACTCCACGAGCAG
>CAIRNL010000530.1 GCA_903879975.1 uncultured Chloroflexota bacterium
AACTCGTAATATTGGCGCAGTGCCTGCACCTGATTGTACGTTTGGAGCAGGGGGCGATAATCCCACAGGCGCACGTTGCGCACCGTCTCCGGCTCGGCCAGCAATGACTCGGGCGCCAGATGTTGCGATGCATCATAGCTGGCCAGTTCGATGTCGTTGAGATCAAAGGCCAGCCGTGTGAAGCGGATATTCTCGTCGATAAAGGAACGCTCCAAGCTCAACTCGTTGGGGCTGACCTGAAAACGCTGCACGAAGCCTGGGTAGAGCGAGCCAGCCACAAAGGCGACAGCCACCCAGGCAACCAGCACGGCGACGATCGCCCGCCAGCCGCGCCGCAGGGAGGCAGTGACCACGAGCAACACGGCAGCGATCAGCGTCACAGCGGTGAGCAGGTTGTAGGCCGGCAGCTGCGCGTTGACATCGGTGTAGCCAGCGCCAAAGACAGCGCCCCGCTCGCTGTAGACAAGCTGAGCCGCATCGATCTGATAGCCCAAGGCAATGAGGCCCAGAAAGAGTGCGCCCAGCACCCCCAGGTGCACCAACGTCCCGGTGCGCATGCGCCAGCCGCGCCAGCCCATTCCGCTGACGACCACCACTGTGGCCAGCGACACCAGGATGACTGCCTGCAACCAGCCACGCACAATCTCCAGGATCGGCAGTGTAAAAACGTAGAAGCTGACATCGCGGCTGAAGACAGGGTCGATGACGCCAAAGTCACTCTGGTTGAGGAAGAGCAGGAGCTGTGGCCACTCGGCTGCCACGTTCAGCCCGAGGAGCAACGCAAAGAGCAAGAACAAAACGACAGCGAGCGCGGGGATGCGGATACCCAGCGCGGTGGAGATCTGTTCCACCGGCGTAGAGGCCAGGCCGAGGGGATCGACGCGGCGCACAATCCAGTAGTTGACAAAGAGAAAGAGGGCTGTGAGCACAAGTCCGGCGGCGAAAAGGCCAAACGATGCCGTCATGCGTGTCCACAAAATCGAGTCGAGGCCGAGGCTGCCATACCAGGACCAGTCGGTCAGAAAACCAATCATGGTATTAAACAGCAGCAAGAAGAGGAACGGGATGATCAGTAGCCACCACCAACGGCTAGGGCGGGGTGTAGGCTGGCTCGGCCCTGTACGGCCACCATCGCCGGGCGGTACCCACTCTTCGCCGCGCTGGAGATTCTCTTCAATCGAACGGATCAGATCGGCAAACGGGTCGGAGTTTCTCATGGTTTTTATCTGTAGGAATGAGAGAGCCAGTCGACTCCCAATGCGAATTACGTTGCAAACTTTGTGCGCCAGAGGGTGTGACCTCTGGGCATACCTTCGTGGCCATTGTACCCCATTCCAGCGACGACACCGTGTGACGCGGCTACCCTTCTCGGCTATCCGGGTCATCCTGCGGTATAATCGCCTGTATGAGCAACCGCCCTTGGCCCGACCTGTTGGAGGCGGCCCAGCCGCAGAAGGTGGCCGTCCTGCTGGCCACCTTCTGGGAAACGCTGGCCGATTTCCCAGACCTCATCGAGCGCGACGAGCATCTGCTTGCGGCTGAAACGACCGCTGTGCTGCGCGCCACCGTGCTGAAGATGATGCTTGCGCTCAACGGCATCGAACGTCCAGCGGACACGCGCCATCTCAACACCTATCTTGGCGCCAGCCAACGCGCTGCGCTGGAAAAGACACTATCGGCGCCCGCCGTCTCTGCGGAGAGTTGGATCGGCCAGGCTGTGGCGCTCGTCGTCATCTATCGCTGGTATGCACCGCAGTTGGTCGAGAAACATCACGTTGCCTACCCGCACACTGCCGAGGCCACTGCACTCGTCGCCCTGCAGCGGCTGCCTGCCTGGCCGCTGGCCATTACCACAGAGTGATCTATCGCCATGAAGGAAGCCAATCGGCGCGTCTGTTTTGTGGCTCCATTCGGGCTGCGCCAGAAGACGACCCTGTGGGCGCGCACGCTGCCGCTGGCACAGCAACTCGTCGTGCGCGGCTGGTCTGCGACCCTCGTCATCCCGCCGTGGGATTCGCCGCAGGACGGCGGCCAGCGCTGGGACGAACGGGGGGTTGAAGTGGTGAACGTGGCGCTGGGCGGCGGCACGTTCGCCGTACTGCGGCGGCTCTTGCGCACAATCGACCGTCTGCAGCCAGGCATCGTCCACATCATCAAGCCGCGCGCGCATGCCGGACTGATCCAGTGGTGGCTGTGGCAGCGCAGAAACAGAAAGCGGGCAGGGCCGCTGATCCTGCTCGACAGCGACGACTGGGAACAGGCGTGGGCGCCGGTCAACCGCCATGCAGCGTTGCTGGCACGCTTCCTGGCATGGCAAGAGGAGTGGGGAATCCGCCACGCCGATGGCATCACAGCAGCGAGCCACTGGCTCGTCGATCGCCTCCAGATGGCTGCACCCCACATCCCGCGGCTCTATCTGCCCAACGGCGTGGCCGTCCCGGCAAGTGAGGGACTGCGCTGGCAAGCGCAAGCGCAGCGTGACGTGCTCTTTTTTAGCCGTTTCGTGGAAGTGGCACCTGCCTGGCTGGCGCTCTTTGTCCAGGCCTTACACAGCGCTGCGCCAGGCGCACGCCTTCGCATTGCCGGCACGCCCGTACAGCCGGGGTTGGAGGACGCCTATCACCGCGCAGTGGCTGCGGTCGCAGCGTCAGGGGCGGCGCCGGTGGATTGGCTGGGCTATGTGCAGGGGAGCGAATTGGAGGCGATCTATCGCTGCAGCGGCTGTGCGATCTTTCCTGCCGAGGCGGTGCCACTGCAGCAGGCCAAGTGCAGTGTTCGCCTGGCAACGACGCTACTCGCCGGTATGCCCGTGGTGGCCAGCGCAGTCGGCGAGCAGGCTGCGTACGGTGCCGAGGGTGCGGCGCTGCTCGTCCCAGCTGGGGCCACGCCGCACGCTTTTGCTGCGGCCGTGGCGTCTGTCCTCGCTGCGCCAGCTGAACAGGCTGCACTCAGCCAACGGGCACGGGCGCGCCTGCTGCAGCGCTACGATTGGGCGTCGTTGGGCGCGCAACTCGATACCTTCTATCGGCAGGTGCAGGAAGCGGAGTGAACAGACGTCCGACGATCGAGCCTCTGGGGTTGGCGAGGCTCAATCGGGCAAGGGCAAGGGCGGATACTTCTTTCCGCCAGCAGCGATATCATCGGCGTGTGCCTGCGCCTGTGCCTCGATCTCAGCCTGGGTGCGCAGCCTCGCCTCGTAGCGCTGACGTTCAGGACGTTGCCAGCGCGCCAGGTCCTCGTGTGCGTCGATGCAGCGAGCAAAGACCAGATAGCCGGTGTGGCCGATGAGGTTGTCGTCGGGACGAAAGCGGTCGGGCGTGGCCTTGTAGCGGCGCAGGAGCAGTTCCTCCACACTGACGTCGGCAAACGAGTGGCGGTCGAAGCCATTGAGC
>CAIRNL010000531.1 GCA_903879975.1 uncultured Chloroflexota bacterium
ATGCACCAGGCACGCGAGTTTGAAGAACAACTCTATTACCTATTCCTCTCGCGGCCGATGCCCGGCACGATGCACCAAGCAACTGGCCAGGAGGCCGTAGCTGTTGGGGTGGTCAGTGCGCTTGCCACTGATGATTACGTCACCAGTACGCATCGCGGCCATGCCCACTGTGTCGCCAAAGGTGTCCGGTTGGATGAAATGATGGCTGAGATGTTCGCCAAGCGTACGGGTTCGTGTAGAGGGATGGGTGGCTCCATGCACCTGTGTGACTTCTCGCGCGGGATGCTTGGTGCCTTCGGCATTGTGGGAGCGGGTATTCCGATTGCTGCAGGTGCAGCACTTTCGGCTCGAGTGCGCGGGACTCAGCAGGTAGCGGTGAGCTTTTTTGGTGACGGTGCCACCAATGAAGGCGTTTTTCACGAGACGCTCAATATGGCGTCGCTTTGGAAACTGCCTGTGGTATTTGTCATTGAGAACAACCAGTATGCTCTGTCGATGCGCGTGGCGGAATCCTCCGCCATGCCGCATCTCGCAGGGCGTGCCGTAGCGTATGCGATGCCGGGCGAACAGGTGGACGGCAACAATGTTGTGGCGGTTTACCGGGCTGCACAAGCTGCAGTCGACCGCGCGCGACGCGGCGAAGGCCCTACCCTGTTGGAATGCATCACCTACCGCTTTCGCGGCCATGCGCGTTTTGAGGCATCAGGCTACCGCAACCCTGCCGAGGTAGAGAGTTGGAAGCAGTTGGACCCAATTACTAGGCTGGGTGAAGCGTTACTGGCTGATGGGATAGCCTCTGTGGCGCAACTCGACCAGATCGCCGCAGAGGTGCGGGCCGAGTTGGAGTCTGCTATTGCCTTTGCAGAGGCTAGCCCTGACGCCGAGGCGGGAGACTACCTGCAGTACATCACCGCGGAGGCCAGCTATGTCTGAACCTGTGGCAGAAACCGGGTCGGCGCCTGCATCGGGTGGACGCGAGATCTCAATGATGGAGGCGATTCGCGAGGCCATTCTCCAGGAGATGCGCTGCGATCCGCGCGTGATTCTCCTAGGCGAGGATGTCGGCAAGTTTGGCGGCGCCTTCCATGTGACGCACGGGCTGCTGGAGGAGTTTGGCCCTATGCGTGTCTGGGATACGCCGATCTCGGAGGCGGGCTTTATGGGACTCGGTATCGGCGCAGCACTGACGGGGCTGCGGCCGATCGTGGAACTTCAGTACGCTGATTTTATTTTCTGTGCGATGGATCAGGTCGTCAATCAGGCTGCCAAACTGCGGCTGATGTCAGGTGGCCAAGCCAGGGTGCCCCTGGTGATCCGGGCGCCGCAGGGAGCCACTGGGCGCGGCGCGCAGCATTCACAGAGTGTCGAAGCTTGGTTTATGCACACACCAGGCATGAAAGTTGTGGCGCCTTCCAATCCCTACGATGCCAAGGGGCTATTGATCAGTGCACTGCGCGACGATAACCCAGTGCTGTTCTTAGAGCACAAGATGCTTTACGGCTCAGCTTCGCCAGGTGGAGGCAAGGCTGTCTCCGATGCTGCGATTGGCCGGCTAGGGCGCGTCGTGCCGGAGGAATCCTACGCAATTCCTTTAGGAAAGGCTGATGTCAAGCGTTCGGGGAGGGATGTAACAGTTGTGGCCACGGCAGTTATGGTTCACCGAGCACTGGCGGCAGCCGAGCAGTTGGCGCAGGATGGGGTTGAGGTGGAAGTGATCGATCTACGTACATTGGTGCCATTAGACGCCGAAACCATGCTTGCCTCGCTGCGACGTACACACCGGGCAGTGGTTATCTCCGAAGATACGCGGCGTGCAGGGGTCGGAGCCGAACTAGTGGCGACGATCATGGATCAAGGCTTTGACGATCTCGACGCGCCAGTGATTCGTGTCTGTGCCGATGACACGCCAATCCCCTTCGCCCCAACGGCCCAGGATCGTGCTATTCCTAACCAAGCCGACATCTTGGCCGCTATTCGTCGCGTGTTGGAGTAGATCTATGGCAACACCAATCCTGGTACCGATACTGGGCGAAGCAATTGGTGAAGCGAGAGTTGTGGCCTGGCTCAAGCAGCCCGGTGATACTGTGCGCCGCGGGGATGAACTTGCGGAGTTGGAGACAGACAAGGCGATATTAGCACTAGAATGTCCCGCTGAAGGTGTACTGCTAGACATCTTAGTGAGCGAGGGAACACTTGTGGCCACTGGGCAACTGCTGGCGCACGTCGGTCACCTCGGCGAAGCAATGGCCCCGATCGCAACGACTCCTACAGCGTTCAGTGATCCAGCCGTAACAACGCTTAGAACCGGAGTTTTGCCAACATCGGTGGGATCAAGCGTCCACTCGGAGCCCACAGCCTTCGGTGCAGGGCTGCCCAGTGCGTCCGCTGAAACAGACACAACCATAACTGCTGTTCCGACAGAAAGTGAGCGACGACGTATCTCGCCCGCTGCCCGCCGCATGGCGCGCGATCTAGGGATCGATCTTGGAAATCTCACACCCAGTAAGCCAGATGCGCGCGTGACGACAC
>CAIRNL010000532.1 GCA_903879975.1 uncultured Chloroflexota bacterium
ACGGTAACCGCCCGCCTCGGCATCCCACGTCATCTCGGCGCCGAGCGTGCCCTGACTGAAGTGCGGTGACGGCCTGTAATCGCCGCCGAATTCATAGGCGTGGCTGGATCCCAGTTCGCCCTGCATCTCCCACACCAGATCGCTCACCTCACTGCGCGAGCTGATGCGCTGGAGAAGCGGGTAGTAGCGATTGTAGACGGCTTGCCAGTCGACCTCGGCCATATCCGGCGTCCAGAAGTGATCACGCTGCAGGCGCCAGGCCTCGCGATACATCTGCTCCCATTCGCCCGGTGGCAGCACCGACACCTTGATGCGCGGCAGGTCGATCCAGCCGGTACGCCGCCCCGGTCCACTTTCGCTGGGCGCCTTCTCCGTGGCGGGGATCACGCGCAGGCGGCGCCCGCTGAAGTAGAGCAGTTTCTTGCGGTTGCGCGACAATTCAAAGCTGCTCACATTGTCGGCGACGCTTTCACTTTTGTATTCCTTGAAGACCCAGGCGCGCAGCGAGCCGCCGTCCTCGTTGTCGTTCTCGTCCCAGGACTGCTGACCGTCGAGTGCGCCATGCACCGGGTAAGAAGTAAAGAGCACGCGACCCGGCGCGCCGGCAACCTGTCCATACCGGCTATCCGAAACCGGGAAGGCCAGCACACGGCGAGCGATGCCGTCAAAGTCGATCCGTACCGGGGACGGTCCCCTGTGCTTGTTGTTTTTTGTGTCACCCTTGCCGTTTTTCTGGTCGGGCCTGGCACTGCCAGCCGATGTGCCAGCCGGTTCGGGAACGTCAACCGAAGCATAAAGACGGCGCAGCGGACGCTCGTCACCCCCTTCCTCATCGGCGTAATCGTCGCCGTCGCCCTCATCGTCGCCCTCGTCGCTCTCCGCATCTTCCTCTTCGTCGACGGCGCCATCCTCATCGTCGCCGTCGCTCTCGTCCTCAGTCTCCGCATCGTCGGGCTCGCCCTGCCCGGCTTCGTCGTCCATATCCGGCCTTGGAATGAACGGATTAGGTTCATCGTTGCGCAAGATGATCAGGTAGGGGCGCATACCCCATGGAAAACTCAGATCAAAATGCAGGTTATCGTAGACAGGGTTGAAGTCGCGATAGCTCAGGAAGTAGAGGAACTTGCCGTCCGGATCGAAGGAAGGCGAGACGTCATGCAGGATCGGGCGCGTGACGGCGACAGGTCCCTCGGGATAGATTGGGGGAGTGACGTCTGTTTTTTTGTCATTGGTTCCGTCCGCTTCAGCGCCAGCGTCAGCTTGTGAAGCCGGCACATGCACGACGCGAATCTCAGTGGCGTTGTAACCGGTGGCAAAGCCATACGCAAGCCAGCGCCCATCAGGTGACCAGTCCATACCCGCAATAGGTCGCCACTCACTGCGATCGAGCGTAGTCAGCGCGCCACTCTTGAGGTCGACCAGCAGGAGTTCCTGGCGATGGTTGCTCAGCGCCGCTTTGTCCTCCGTCGGCGAAACCTTGAGCGCCACTGGACGCCCGATATCCAGCCCGGACAAGCGGCGCGGCTCCTCGCCGATATCCACCGAGTAGATGACCAGTTCCTCTTCTCCGTTGGCATCGTCCACCATCACGACGTACTGATCTTCGTTGAGGAAGTCGACCAAGCGGTGACGCACGCCATCGCGCCGCCCAAGCTGCATCACCGGACCTTCATGGTTGAAGAAGGTGTATGCCTTGCCGCGCGTCGTCACAGCCAGCGCATCGCCGGTGGGATTGAGCCGTGCGCCGTCCAGATAAGCCACTGCCGACGAGAACTTGCGGTTGCGCTGGATGCGCGGGCTGCGATAGTCGACCGCGACCGGCGCTGTGGTGTCGGTCGCCGGGTCGAAAACGAAGAGATCGGCGCCGGCATGGTACACAATGCGCCGGCCATCGGTGCTCGGATTGCGCACATAAAAGTCGACATGATCCGTGTGCCGACGCAGATCGCCGCCCTCCGGCTGTACACTGTATAGATTGCCGACACCCTCATGGTCGCTGACAAAGAAGACGCGGCTTACGTCACCCGTCCCCACCCACATGGGCGATGCGATATTTCCCGGCAGATCGGGCAGAAAGCGATCGAAATGGCCGCTGCCGGTGCGGTCGATCCACAGGTGACCAGCCGTGCCACCGCGATAGCGTTTCCAGCGCGCCGGGTCTCCCGTGTTGCGCCCGAGCACGACAGCGCCTGCCGGGCCGAAGGCAATGGAGCGTGCCGGGCCGATCGGCACCGGCTCCACTTGCCCGGCCATGGCGTTGGCGGCAACACGATAGATGGCAAATTCGTCCGGGTGAAACTGCCCGTACGTGGTGGCAAAATGAATGAAACGGCTATCCGCGCTCCAGCCCAACACCTGGCAACGGTGATTCAGATAAGTCATGCGCTGGGCGCTGCCGCCAGCTGCAGGCATGAGATAGACTTCCGGCATTCCTTCCTCGCGGCCGACGAACGCCAGCAATTCGCCATCGGGCGACAGTGCGGGGTAGTTCGCTTCGCCCAGATTGCTGGTCAGCCGCCGTGCCAAGCCGCCCTGGCGCGGCACGCACCAGAGATCGTCTTCGGACACAAAGACGATCGTGTCCTGGTGAATCGTTGGAAAGCGATAGTAGCCGTCACTCATGAGTTGTTCAATCCGCCTATACGAAGCCCGATCGCGGGCAAAAAATTACCGATGACTCTACGTAAGCAAGGCAGTATACTCCCGCTCCAAATGGCGGCAAAATCACCAGGTTTCCATTCGGAACGGGACACACTGGGAAAAACATGAGCCGCAGCGCAACACACCCAGTGTTATAATGACAGACATGTGCTGGGCCACCACCAATGTCAGCGACCATTCACCCAAGGAGACGGGCGCGTTGAGCCGCGTGCGCTGGATGCTTCCGCTCCTCGCCGTCCTCTGCGGCGCGCAGTTGGCAGGCTGCCGGCCATCGCCGGCGGGCAATGTGCTTGGTTACCTCGTGGCCAAACAGCTCGGCACACAACCGCCGCAGGCCAGTACTGCGACGCCCGGCACGCTGATTGGGAGCGTTGAAAGCGAGGATGGCCGGCCAATTGCCGGCGCTACCGTCATCGTGGCGGAGGTGGACGGCACGCCCCACACTGCCGTCACCAGCGCCGACGGGGGCTATCGTATCGATAACGTACCGCCGGGCCAGTATGTACCGGCGGCTGTCGCGCCCGGTTACAGCGAGGCTGCGCTAGAGGGTCTGCTTGGCATTCCCAAGCTCATGACGATTCGTCCAAGGGAAACAACGGCAGCGCCGGCGCTCGTGCTGCCGGTCTATGCGCCGCGTTCTCTACCCACCAATTTGGCTGAAGTCACCCGTCTGCGCCAGACGGGCGCCTACACTGCCACTGCCGCCTTTCCCGAAAATGCCGCTGCAGACGTGGCAAGCTATATCTTCGACTATGCCGGCGCCACGGTGGACACCATGCGCCTTTACCTGCCCCAAGAACGGCCACAAGGCGCCCGCTATCCGCTCTTGCTGCTCGTCTATCCCTCTCCTGTCGACGACTGGCAGGAGGTGAGTGTGGCCTTTGCCGATCAGGGTTTCGCCGTCGTCGCCCTCTCACCAACGGCTGCACGTGGCACCGACGCCGAGGCCCATGCGCAGGACGCCCGCGTGGCGCTGTCCCTGGCGCGCGCTGGAGCGCTCGGCGATAGCATCGGCGACAACCGGCCGGTGGCGTTGGGCGGCAGCTACAGCAGTGCAGTACTGGCACGGCTGCTGCGTGCAGCCGGCGGCGATCTTGCCGGCTGGGTGACGCTGGGTGGGCTGGCCAATGCCTTCACGGGTGCGGCAGATTTCTACAGCGGCAGACTCATCGTGCCATTTCCCTACGAACTGCTCGTGCCGGCGCTGGGACCGCCCAATCTCTACCCGTTGGCCTTTCTTGCCTATTCGCCGGTCTACTATGCCAGCGAACTGCCGCCAACCCTGATCATCCACACTGCAGCCGACCAGATTCTGCCCATCCGTCAGGCGTACGACCTGGCCGCTGCCGTGAAGGCGGCCGGCATTCCGCTAGAGACCTACTACTACGAGGACGTGAGCCATTACCTCGGCATCGGAGAGAACCTGACTGACGCAGGCCGCGAAATGTTCTATAAGATCGTCGAGTTTGTGCAACGATATGGAGAAGAGGAACCATGACCCAATCGACGTCCCATGCAGCGACAGGCGCCAGCGACATACTCCGCACCGGGGCGGCTGTACGCCTTGCACCGTCGGCCGGCGTGCTGATTCTGCGCGATGCGGATCGTGTGGATTTCTTGCAGCGCATGACGACCAACAACATCAAAGCCCTTCGTGACGGCCAAGCTTGCGTCACCGTGCTCACCAGCCCGACAGCGAAGATCATTCAGGTCTTCACGGTTCTGGCTCGCACAGACGAGCTCTGGCTGCTGCCGGCGCCCGGTGAGACCGCTGCGCTGGAGCGCCACCTGCGTGGCCAGATCTTTTTCATGGACAAGGTGAAGGTTGCAAACGTCAGCGGCGACTATACACGGCTGCGCGTGATCGGAGCTCGGGCGGATGCAGCGTTGACAGCACTCGGTGTGGGTGCAGCAGAGCTGCGCGACGGTGACGTGCGCCAGGTCGGCGACCTGGTGGTACTCGCCCAGCAGCAGTACGATCTCCCCGGCTACGAACTGATCCTGCCGGCAGCCGGCAGGGACGATGCCATCGCACGGCTAGGCCTGCCGATAACCGACGATGCTGCCTGCCTCGTACGGCGCATCGAACTGGGTCGCCCAGCACCTGGGGCCGAGATCACGGGCGAGTACAGCCCGCTGGAAGCCGGCCTGGCCTGGGCTTGTGCCGAGAACAAGGGCTGCTACACCGGCCAGGAGATCATTGCGCGCCAGATCACCTACGACAAGGTGACGCGTCAATTGGTGGGGCTACGCGGCAACACAGCGCTGACGGCGGACAGTGCCGTGACAGCTGACGGTCATCGTATCGGCGCAGTCACCAGCAGTGCGTACAGTCCAGCCTTGCAGGCGCACATTGCGCTGGCCATCTTGAAACGCACACACACGGCGCCGGGCACGGCGGTCAATGTCGGCGAGGCGGCTGCCGTAGTTGTGACGCCATTCGATGAACCGATATGATTCAACACGAAACACAGGCAGGCAGATGAGCAACGTTCGCAATCGTATCTTCGTCGACAGCGACGAACTCGAAAGCATGGAGTCAGCGACCTGGCGGCTGCTCGTCGACAGCACGCCGCGGTCGGGAGCGGCGAACATGGCCGTCGACCAGGCGATCGCCGAAGCGTGTGCGACGGGTGACAGCCCATCCACGGTGCGCTTCTATTCCTGGCAGCCACCGGCAGTGAGCTTGGGCCGTCTCCAGCCCATCGCCGATATCGACGTGGCCTCTGTTCAACGGCTAGGTTACGAGATCGTGCGGCGGCCGACGGGTGGGCGCGCCATCCTGCACACCGACGAATTCACCTATTCAGTGGCAGCGGCAGCTGACGATCCGCGCGTGCGCGGCGGGGTGATGGACGCCTATCTGCGCATCAGCAACGCGCTCCTCGCCGGGCTGAATCGGCTCGGCGTTGCTGCGGACAAGGCGCCAGGCACAGTGCGCGTCGGCTCTGACGTGTCGGCCGCCTGCTTCGAGGTACCCAGCGCCTATGAGATCACGGCTGGGACGCGCAAGCTCATGGGCAGCGCACAAAGCCGGCGCGCCGGCTATGTGCTCCAGCACGGCAGCCTGCCACTCGTGGGCGATATCACACGACTGATAGATGTGCTGGCACTCGATCCGGCCACCGCCGACCGTCTGCGCGCCGAGCTGAGCGAGCGCGCCTGTACGCTGGCCCAGGCCCTCGCTGTGCCCGACGATAGCGAACAGGTTGCGTTTGAGGTGGTGGCAGCAGCGATGGAGGCCGGCTTTGGCGAAGCTCTGCAGTTGACGCTGAGGCCCGGCCAGTTGACGCCTGGCGAAGTGCGCCGCTCTGCAGAGTTGATCCGTACCCAGTTCGGCAGCGATCGCTGGAACCAGCAAAAATAAAGGCATCACCGGCACCACTGGGCACAAACCATGCCGGCGATTCAGCAACCGGGCCCGGGTTCAAATCATGGCAGTTGGATTGTTGACACTCGAACTGTATCTGCCCCTGAACGACAGTCTCAAGGGCAAGCGGAGCATTTTGAAGCCGCTGATTGCGCGCATTCGGCGTGACTTCAATGTATCAGTCTGTGAAGCGGAGGCGCAAGATGTATTGACGCGCTCGGTGTTGGAGGTCGCCTGCGTCAGCAGCACGGGTGCGCTGGCGCATCGTCACCTACAAGATGTCGCGCATCGTGTCGAGCAGTGGCATGGCAACGCGCAGTTGATCGATTTTCACATTGAGATGCTAGGCTGACCAGATACAGCGCAATCAGGCAGCGGTCTCGGGCGCTGGTTCTTTCACCCCCGTCGCCTGGCCCATCATGTACGCCATGGACTGCTCCGGGTGCTCACGCCAGCTCCATCCCCAGTGGCGCACAATGAGAATCAGAGTTGCCACAGCCATGCTGCCGATGGCGATCCACTGGGCAGTCGCCAGGTTACCCATGACCCAGGCGTCGGGGCGGAACATTTCGACCCAAAAGCGGCCGAGCGGATACGCGATGAAGTAGAGCCAGATACCATCCCCCTTGCGGAAGCGATTGCCGAAGCGCTTGAAGAGAATGGTGAGCAATGCAAACGCAGTCAGATTCCACAGTGCCTCGTAGAAGAAGGTAGGATGGAAGCCATTGTTCGCGTACCAATCCAGCGACTCCTGGCTATAAGGTTGCAGGTTGCCTGTGCCGCACGGCTGCACGAGGACGGGCCGATTGCTCGGATCCTGGCAGGGAAAGGCAGGGTTGATATGAAAGGCCCACGGAACATTCGTGGCCGGGCCGTAGAGTTCCTGGTTGACCCAGTTGCCCATGCGTCCAATGGCCTGCGCAAGCAGCACATTGGGCGCGATGAAATCAAGCCACATCAGGATGTCGAGTTTCTTGACAAGCGCGTAGATGACGATAGCCAGGATACCGCCGACAAGACCGCCGTAGATGCCCAGGCCGCGGAAGCCACCGCTCCAGAAATTGATAATCTCAACGGGATTCTGGACATAGTAAGCAAAGCCGATGCCGTTGGCCGGCGTGCTGAAGACGTGATAGAGGCGCGCGCCGATAATCCCGACCACCAGTGCCCATGCCAGTATGTTCCAGACGTGGTCAGGATCGTAGCCGGCCTTGGCCGCCGTACGTCCGGCCAGCCATGCAGCGAGCACAGCGCCGCCGACGATGAAGACGCCATACCAGTGCAACGAGAATGGACCAAACTGAAAGATAACCGGATTCATGCAGACACACTTTCTTCTTGTGAATCGGCGGCGACGGTTGACGGTCGCACGTCAGACAGGCATATCCCTATCCAGGGTAGGTAGTATAGTCCGCTTTAGAGGAATCGCCAAAGCGTTCGGCTCCATTGCCCAGCAATCGGTGCGGCGCTGGCGGAAAGTCTGCGCCTTACTGGCGTTCGTGACAGGCGTGCTTTGGCTGGCCGGCTGTACGCGCGCGCCGGCGCCTACATCGATAGTCCCTTCTCCTTCACCGTTACCCGCGCCGGCCTTTGCGGCGCTGCCGGCGGCAGATGCGTTGCCGGCGCTCGTGCTGGCCGAGCGAGCGGCAGCGCGCCGCAGCGATCTGCCGCTACTGGCAGCACTGTGGGCTGAGGATGCGCGCATCGTCGATGGCCGTGGCACCGCCGACAGCAGCGATGATTACCGCTGGCAGGGGCGCGCCGCACTGCTGGATCGCTACGCGGTGGCCGTCTTTCCGGCGCCACCACCGCCGCTAGCAGAGCCGCTGGCATTAGAGATCGCAGCCGACGGCGACGTAGCTACTGCCACGCTCGGCGGCGATCGGTGGCGGTTTGTCCGCCGCGCAGGTCGCTGGTGGCTGCTCGAGCTGGTCTATTGACCGGAGAGCACGCCTATGGTGCACTCTCCAGCCACGTCTCCAGGACAAGGCCGACAGCGCCCAGCGTCTCGGCGCTCAGTTTGTCGGCGCTGTCGGCCAGCGTGGCCCGGTACGGGTAGTCCGTGCTGACAACGTCGGCTGTGGGGATGCCCGTCTGACGGAAGGCAGCGGATGTCAGTGGCGGCATTGGACGCTTCTCCGTTGGGAAGCGGGGAGCCAAGTCCAAGTTGGCGGCCGTCCGCCAGATAGCATCATTCAGCGGATCGTCGCCTTCCTCGTTCTGGAAGAAGCGCTGGTCCGTGGCGCCAGCGAGGTCGACATTCACGAGCATGCGCGGGGCAGCACAGCGTGGGACGCTACCGGGCTGGCTGTCGACAAAGAGCTGGCTGCCGATGTTCGTGTCCCAACCCGGCACACCGCCATTGGCCTCAGCATCGAAAAACGCCAGGCAGATCGTGTGTGCAGTGGCATCTACATCGAGCGTACGCGCCAGTTCCAGTAGGATTGCGGGACCCGATGCGCCGTCATTAGCGCCCGGCACCGGCTCCTGGCGACGTGTTGCGTCCGGATCGAGATCGGCGGCCAGCCGCGTGTCATAGTGTGTGGTCAGCATCGCAACGGGAGCGCCCGCTCGTTCGGGGGTGCGTACGGCGATAATGTTGCGCGCCTGCACCTGCTCGTTGATGGTGAAGGGCTGGATCACAACATCCCAGCCCAACAGGCGGAGCTGTTCAATAAGCCAGTCGCCCGTCTGCAAGCTGGTATCGGTGCCGGTGATGCGCGCGCCAAACGCCAGCTGCCGGTTGACGCTGGCCAGCGCCTTCTCCCCTGAAAATGGTTCGTTGACCACATCAGGGCGCGCCAGCCCATAGCCCAGGTAGCCAAAGAAGGCCACTGAGGCCAGAAGCGTGCCGATCAGGAGCAATTCGACGAAATACGAGCGGAATCGTTGCATGACCGGCAGTCTGCTGAACTAGCCTTCATTGCGGCTGCGCGAGCGAAACGCCAGCTTGATGGGCGTGCCCTCAAAAGGGAAATAGGCACGGATCTGGTTTTCCAGATAGCGGGCATAGGAGAAATGCACCAGGTCTTCGTCGTTGACGAAGATGACAAAAGTTGGCGGATCGTTGCCGACCTGTGTGCCGTAGTAAATGCGTAGCGGGCGGCCCTGGCGCATCGGCATCTGGATCGCGTTGTAAGCGTCCTGCAACACCTGGTTGACTTCACCGGTCGAAAGCCGATGACGGCGTGCGGAGATGACCTGCAGTGCCGTCGGGAGTACCTTGGCAACGCGCTGGCGCGTCTTGGCGCTGATAAAAAGCACCGGCACATAGTCCAGGAAATCGAGTTGCTCACGCACAGTGCGGGCATACTCGTTCATGGTGTTGCTGTCCTTCTCGACTGCGTCCCACTTGTTAATGAGGACGACGACACTCTTGCTGCGCTCCAGCACATAGCCCGCTACGTGCATATCCTGGGCAGTGACACCCTCCTCGGCATCGATGAGCAGCAGTGCGACGTCGGCGCGATCGATCGCGCGCATACTGCGCAGCACACTGTACTGCTCAATTCCCTGCTCTACGCGCCCGCGCCGCCGGATGCCGGCGGTGTCAATGAGCGTAATCCGCTGGCCGTCGTAGGTCAACTGCATGTCGATGGGGTCGCGCGTCGTCCCTGGCACATCGCTCACGATCGAGCGTTCCTGGCCGACCAGTGCGTTGAGCAGGCTACTCTTGCCCACATTGGGACGCCCTACAATGGCAATGCCGATGGTCTCCGCTTCTTCCTCGTCGACCGGGTAAGGGGGCAGCGCCTTGACCAGTTCGTCCAACATATCAGCCACGCCATCGCCATGATAAGCGCTGATGGGATAGGGATCACCCAGTCCCAGGTTCCAGAATTCGACAGCATCCTGCTGGACGCGCTCGTTCTCGGCCTTGTTGACGGCGACAAAGACCGGCTTTTCGCTGAGCCGCAGCACGTCGGCCACTTCGACATCGGCAGCCGTCAAGCCGGCACGGCCATCGACAACGAGTACAACTGCATCGGCCTCATCGATAGCAAGCTGAGCCTGGTTCTGGATCGACCCAATAAAGCGGCCTGAATCAGAGCCGGAGACATCGACCGGCACGTGGCGCCGAGCATCAGACATACTTTCAGGCAATTCAAGGCCGCCGGTGTCAATTACCACAAAGCCGACACCGTTCCAGTCACTGTCGCCGTAGATGCGGTCACGCGTAGTGCCCGGTACGTCTTCGACAATTGCAGTCGGGCGCCCGATCAGACGGTTGAAGAGCGTAGATTTACCGACATTGGGGCGCCCCACCAGGGCAACCACCGGTTTGCGTGCATGCATCAATCACCTCAGTTATGAATGGCCTCTGACGCCGGATGGCAGATACTGCAGCGGTACCCGCACCCTCTATCCCTACGGCAGCGTCGGCCGCATCAAAAACAATTCGTCCTCTATGGCTGCGGCATCGCAGTTG
>CAIRNL010000533.1 GCA_903879975.1 uncultured Chloroflexota bacterium
CATCTACCGTACAGGCAAGATTGCCGACACAGACAATACGGCTGACCAGATTGTTGGCTTCATTGCTCTCAGTCACCGTGCCGGCACGATCGACCCAGGCATAGACATTGTGGTTGCAGCTCTCTGTATTGAAGGTGACACCCGGTATGGAATAGATAGCTTGCTGACCGGCGTTCAGGCCAGCCACAGTGAAAGATGCCCCGGGCGTGCTGCCATCTGGCGGCTGGGCGAGATCGAGGAAAGCGTGCAGCGTAATGGTTGAGGCCACGTTGGTCGTGCCGATATTGCGCACCACCAGATTGACAGTCACGCTTTGGTTGAGCGCAGGCGCAGGCGGATCGAGACTGATTTCCACCGTCAAATCGGCGCCGGCGGTCTGCCCAGCCGCGCGCGTTGCCAGAAGCAGGGCAGCTGCCAGCACGCACACCAAGAAGGCCGGCAGCCAGCGGCGGGCCGTCGAGACGTTACCTGCCGTGCGCCAGACGCCACAGAAGATCTTCATGATCTGTCTTCCCCAATTCGGAACAAGCTTATCGCTGTCGCTGCAGAGAACCTGCTCGTGCGAGAGCGAGTTTCTGGGGAAAACTCGC
Source organism: uncultured Chloroflexota bacterium (assembly GCA_903879975.1). Lineage (GTDB taxonomy): Bacteria > Chloroflexota > Anaerolineae > Caldilineales > Caldilineaceae > Caldilinea. Next base: position 591 of record CAIRNL010000533.1, read on the forward strand.
TCTCTGCACCGCTATCGCCTGTGCGCGGCACGGAATCAGCGCTGTACAGCAGGCAGAAATACCTTCTCTCCGGTCATGCGTACGACCGGCGCCGCGTGATAGCCCAGCACATCCTGTGCGTAGTAGACGACACGATAGTCGTCGGGATCGGACAGGCCATCCGTGTAGACGAAACGGAATTTTCCGGTTTGACCTGGTACCGGGTCCAGCTGCACAGTCGGCGCGTTGAGGTTGAGCGTGACGATGTCGGGTTCGACAAAGCTGCGCGGGACGAGTGTGGCCCAGACCAGGCCGATCTCTTCGACGCCTTCAGCCACCGTTGCCTCCAGGGTGGCATTTTGGCCGGTGCGCACCACTGAGGCGGAATCAATAGCCGGCGCGGTCGACGTGAACGAGCTGACCAGATAGCGTTGTTCAGCAAGGGCGCCGTCGTTGCCGAACACACCGTCGCCGTTGTCATCCAGCCACGGCGTCTGGTTGATGCCAGTTGCACGCACAGCGGCCACGCCGGCGTCAAAGCATGCCTTGAAGTGGTTATGGTTGACGGCGCAGGAAAAGAACGCGTCGGAAAAATAAGCGCCATCGGCCGAGGCGTAGGCATTATTGTCGGCGCCGGTCGACGTGATCACGACGCGACCGCTCTTACCGAGCCCGCCCAGCGGGTTGCCGTTCTCCTTGGTGATGAAGGAGCCGGAGCGACACGCCTCGATGACGATATTGACTTGATTGGCGCCGGTCGCAGCTTCCAGTTCGGCGAGCCACTGCCCCAGATCGGTTGGCGTCACCACCTGCCCAGCCCCACACCCCGTGACGCAGAATTTTTCATCCAGGCCATGATCGACCAGATAGACAAAGAAGGGGATACCCGGTCCGGTGCGGCTGCCTTGGCGCGCCCAGGTGCTCAATGCATTTTCCACGGCAGCTGGGCTGGCCGGCGCATCGACATCACTGACGCCGTCGCCGTCAGCGTCCTGCGGGGCGGGGGCAATGTAGTAGATATCGTCGGCGTCATAGCCTGCCGCCTGCAAGACGCGGAACGTGCGGTTGGCCGCGTTGTAGATATTGAGCTGCAGGCTATAGGTTTCATTGTGCCCGGCCACGATCAGTGCTGCGCCGCTCACACTGCCCAGACGGTTGACCTTGATCGTGCGGCGGCTGCTGTTGCCAGCTTCGTCATAGGCCGTCACTTCGACCAGATTTTGGCCAACCTGCAGCCGCATCCCATCGACCCGGAACGTGGCCTGATCGCCGGAGAGACTGTAGTCCCAACCGTCATCGTTGCGCGTCGTGTTGACCACCTGAACGCGGCTCAAGTTATTGCCGGCGTCCTGCACCAGCCCTGTAAAAGTCAACAGATTGGAGGTCGTTGTGTAAATTTCACTGACCTGTGGATTCTGCAGGCTGACACTCGGAGCGGTGCGGTCGGGGGGGTCCTGTGCGATACAGGTGACAGGGCCGCTCACCGGGCTACGATTCTGCGCAAAGTCCACCGCAGCTACCGTCATCGTATAGGATTCACCGACCGTCAATCCGCCCAGTTCAGCGTAGGTCGTATCGACCCCATCGACGGCAACCTCGCCCCCCTCCAATGCACCGATACGCCCGTAGTTGACTTTATAGCCGTCTACATCGATGGTGGGAGTGCGCGACCACTGCAAGCCGATCGTGCTGGTGTTGATGGAAAAACAGCGCAGGTCGTCAGGCTTGTCGGGTGGCACATCGTCGTTCTTGATATACACCTGATAGTCAGTCTCCGCGCCGGCCAACGACGGATCATTGGGTCGCAGGCGGATGAAATAGTCGCCGTTTTTGGTAGAATTCCACTGCAGTCGCAGCAAACTGCCAAACGGATTGAAAGCGGTCGCCAGTTCCGCTTCCAGGCAGTCTGCGTAGAGTGCCAGGGCAGGGTTGGCATTGGCGTCCCACTCAGTGATCTCCACAATATAGGTCTGATTGGCCACAGCCGGGAAACGCAGCCAGTCCTGCTCTGTTTCATCGTGGAAGGTATGCTGCTGTGGCGAGCGCAATCCAATGAACTTGGATCGATCGCAGGAGTCGTCCTCTTCGAAAGCATCTGGGCTGGGATATTCGGGGGGTGGCCCCGGGTAGGAATGGAAAGGCGGCAGCGCTCGGTCCAATGCCTGGGCGCCATTGGCCTGCAAGGCCAACAGTGCCGTCAAGGTTATTACAACCAGAAAAAGACCAAACCCAGTTTCAATGGTGCGTGATTTCATGTCCTGTACCATCCAGAGTGTGTTCCCTGTGCGGATCAGTCTGCGCCGTTCGACTGCGAGGAACAGCAATGGATTATGACAGAAGGAGCCATTGCGCGCAAATAGCTGAACGCCGCAAAGCGTCCCTATGGCGACAGCATCTCCAACACGGGTTGTGTGCAGGCTGCTGCACCCCGCCGTCGGCTCTGCGCCGGGGGATGCGGCAGCCATCCTTGATACGGTGCGAAATCCGACAATAGTATAAGCAACAGCTGCGCCGGATCGGTCAAATGGCACCGTGAGTTGAGTGATACGCGGGGTTATGGGGGGTAGCACCCGCGGCTGATCAATCGGCGGAGATATCCTAGATGTCGGCGTGACCGTCTTGGGCCGGGGCGAACGACTTGTAGGGACCTCGCATTTTATGATATATTATTTCATAATATGAAATTTATTATCTTTATCTGAACCAGTGGAGCCTGCGCAGCATGATGCTTCTCAGCAAAGAAACTGACCTTCGCGCCAACGAAACCTACCCCGGCACGCAGGCTGTGGCGCGCGCGATTGCACTACTCAAGGCATTCAGCGATTCACAGCCGGAGTGGAATCTGACCGACCTGGCGCAGGCAACGGGGATCAACAAGACAACGGCCTTTCGCCTGCTGGCTGCGCTGGAAGCCGAGCGGCTGATCATGCGCAACCCGCTGTCAGGAGGCTACCGGCTGGGAGTGGAACTGATCGCGATCGGCAGTACGGCTATGCGCTCCAACGCACTTCGTGCGGCGAGCCGGCCGATCCTGGCGACACTAGCTGAGCAGTGCGGCGAAGCAGCCACACTGGAACTGCTGGTCGAGGGGTTCGTGCTGGTGATCGATGAAGTGGCAAGCAACCATCCCATGGGCATGACACAGGATGTAGGCAGCCGTCTGCCGCTCCATGCCACGGCCACGGGCAAAGTTTTGCTGGCTGCGCTGCCGGCGGAGCAGCTCGACATGCTGCTGACTACTCCCCTGGTGCGCCACACCGACCAGACCGTCACCGACGTGCAACGGCTACGCGCGGAGCTAGCTCAGGTGCGGCAGGATGGCTTTGCCATCGCCGCAGGCGAGTTGGAGCCTGGCTTTGTAGCCGTGGCTGCGCCCGTGCCGGGGCGGGAGCGCCAGGTCATCGCTGCCATCAGCGTGGGCGGACCCAGCCTGCGCCTGACATCCGAGCGGCTGCCTGCGATCGCAGCCATGGTGCAGATGTCCGCCCGTCAGATTTCTCGCCAGCTTGGCTATTGGCCTCGCTAGAGTAGAGATCGATAGAGAGCAAGATTTTGCAAGTTTGTCCTCTCGACAGCGGCGGTTACCGAGAATCGTGGTTTCTCAATCCAATCACGTCAGGATTGTTGTTTGGCTCGATTCTGGAATAAAGTCAAGGAAAATTTTATGTTAACAAAAACTATCACCCGGCTCCATGTACCAGGAAGCAAGGCCAGGGCGCTGTTAGAGCGTGACCATGCGGTGGTATCGCACGCCTACGGCCGCGTGGCAGAGTTCGTGATGTCGCACGGGCTTGGCTCGCAGGTCTACGACGTGGACGGCAACCGCTTCCTCGATTTTGTATCGGGGATTGCGGTCAACTCCACGGGACACAGCCATCCGCACGTCGTGCGCGCCATCCAGCAGCAAGCGGAAAAATTCCTGCACATCTCGTCCGACTATTATCACGAGGCCTGGGTGCGCTTGAGCGAACGGCTTGACGAGATTGCGCCCTTCAGCGAGAGGGCGAGTGTCTTTCTGGGCAATTCGGGCACGGAGGCGGTGGAAGGTGCGATCAAGCTGGCGCGCTATCACACGGGGCGCCCCAATTTTGTCGGTTTCATCGGCGGCTTTCATGGGCGCACACTGGGTGCGTTGGGCTTCACCGCCAGCAAGAGCACGCAGCGGCGCGGCTTTCTGCCGATGCGCGAGGTAACACATATCCCCTACCCGTACGCGTACCGGCCCACACTGGCCATGCAGCCGGGCGACATCGACTATGGTGAGACGGTAGTCCACTATCTGGAGAAAGTCGTCTTCAAGAGCATCCTGGCACCCGAAGATGTGGCGGCCGTGCTCGTAGAGCCGATTCAGGGGGAGGGTGGCTACATCGTGCC
>CAIRNL010000534.1 GCA_903879975.1 uncultured Chloroflexota bacterium
CCCCCCCTGACACCGTATTACATCACCAAGTTATCGTCCGTGAACCACTGGGTGAGGGCAACAGTGTCTTTCTGTCCTTGAGCCCAGCATGGGATTCAGGGCGGGCACCCGCAGGACGCCGGGCGCTGACAATCAGTACCCATACGGCACTGGAACCCTGGTGGCGCCTCTTCCACTTTGACCAGCAGCGCTATGAGCAGCGCAAAAATTATTATGTTGATCGAATGCTGGCTGCAGCCGAGCGTATACTGCCAGGCCTACGCGCAGCTGCCGATCTGATCATGCCGGGCACGCCAGTAACCTTTCAGCGATTCACACGGCGTGCATTCGGCTGGGTCGGCGGCTTTCCGCAGACGAGTCTTTTTCAGACCTGGGGGCCGCGTCTCAGCCCCAATCTGTGGATGGTGGGCGACAGCATTTTTCCTGGCCAGTCGACAGCAGCGGTCGCACTGGGAGGGCTGCGCGTCGCACGCAGCATCATGGCTGAGACCGGCGTACGACACCGAGTACCGGCGCGCCGGCAGCCGGTCGCCGCTGAGGCATGACCTCTGCGCGCGGCAAACTGACTTGACCGGTCGCTGCCACTATCGTCGAAGCAAAAGGATTCCCAGATGACAACTCGTGGCAAGATTGGCATTGTCGGCAGCGGCTTTGTCGGAGCAACGGCTGCCTATGCGTTGACCATGCGTGGCGTGGGTCGCGAAATCGTGTTGGTCGATCTCAACCACCGGCGCGCCGTGGCCGAAGCGGACGACATCTACCATGCCGTCCCGTTCGCCCACCCCATGACGATTCGCGCCGGAACCTACGCTGACCTGGCCGGCTGCCGCATCGTTGTGATCACAGCAGGCGTCAATCAGAAACCGGGCGAGACACGCCTCCAATTGCTCGAACGCAATGCAGCCGTCTTTCACAGCGTCGTACCTGCAGTGCTGGAGCATGCACCGCAGGCTCGCCTGGTCGTTGCGACCAACCCGGTCGACGTGATGACTCACCTCACCGCACGGATTGCACAGGGGCTGGGCGCATCTGTGGCAGGGGTCCTCGGCTCTGGAACAACACTGGACACGGCGCGCTTCCGTGCGCTGCTGGGTCAGCGCATCGGCGTCGACCCGCAACATGTTCACGCCTACGTCCTGGGCGAGCACGGTGATTCGGAGGTCCTCGCCTGGTCCCAGGTGACGATTGGCGGCACGCCCCTGGAAGAATTCTGTCGCCGCCAGCAGATCGAGTTCGGCGAGGGCGACCGCGCAGCCATCGACGAGAGCGTGCGCCGTGCCGCCTATCGCATTATCGAAGGCAAAAGTGCCACCTATTACGGAATCGGCAGTGCGTTGGCGCGCATCATCGAAACTGTGGTAGAAGACCAGCGCTCGATCCTGACAGTTTGCGCGCCGACGGTTGAAGTCGCTGGTGTGACCGATGTGACCATTGCCCTGCCGCGTCTGGTCGGGGGCGACGGCATTCTGGCCACGTTTCCACAGCCACTCAGCGCCCAGGAGGAAGAGGCGCTACAGCGCAGCGCGACTATCGTACGCGAGGCGATCGCCAGTCTAGGATTGTAAGATCAGCACTTTTCGGAAGGAAGAAGAAACCCATGAGCGTAGCCACGGTGCTGGTGCTTTCGCTGCTCATCGGCGGCGTAGCACGGCTGGTACAGGTGACAAGTAATCGCCACCGATCGGCAGAGGCTTGATGGGTACCGCCATCTGGTGGGTGCGCCGCGACCTGCGCCTGACCGACAACCAGGCCCTGACTGCGGCCCTGCAACATGGGGAGAGCATCGTTCCCGTGTTCGTCGTCGACCCAATTCTGCTGAATTCGCTGTATGTCAACGAACGACGATGCGCGTTCCTCTTCGGCGGTCTGCGCCGGCTGGCGGCTGCGCTTGAAGCGCGAGGCGGCCGGCTGATTGTACGGCACGGCAACCCAGCAGAGGAGCTGGCTGCGCTCTGCCGCACGGTCGAGGTGTCCGCCGTCTATGCCGAGCAGGACTATTCACCCTACGCAGTAGCGCGCGACGCGCGCGTCGCCCATGCGCTGCCCGTGCCATTCCACTTGACCGGCGGGCTCACGGTCCGGGCTCCGTCCGAAACACTCAAAGACGACGGCACGCCCTATACCGTCTACACACCCTACAGCCGTCGCTGGCGCAACCATCCCCCGCCGCAGCGCAGCGACATTCTGCCTGCACCGCACACCGTGAGCGTGCCAGCGGCAATTGCCAGCGGCGAAGTGCCAGGAAACGCCGCCGATGAGCCGCCCAACTTTGTGCCGGGCGAAATAGAGGCTGAACGGCGTTTACGTCACTTTGTCGATGGCCTTGCTGCCCCGATTCACGACTATGCAAACCACAGGGATCGACCCGACCTGGAGGGGACGTCGCAGCTTTCGCCTTACCTGCGCTTCGGCATGATCTCAGCGCGCCTGGCTGCCCTAGAAGCCTACGATGCCAGCACCGGCGCCACGACAGCCGCAGGTGTCGACATCTGGCTCTCCGAGCTGATCTGGCGCGATTTCTACATGACCATCCTGCACCACTTCCCTCACGTACGGCGCGGCAGCTTTCGCCCTGAGTACGACGCGATTGCATGGCAGAACGACGAAGCGCTCTTTGCAGCCTGGTGCGCCGGGCAGACGGGTTACCCGATCGTCGATGCGGCCATGCGCCAGCTTGCCGCCACTGGCTGGATGCATAACCGGAGCCGCATGGTAGTCGCTTCATTCCTAGTCAAGGATTTGCTCATCGACTGGCGCTGGGGCGAGCGCTGGTTCATGCAGCAACTCCTCGACGGAGACCTGGCCGCCAACAACGGCGGCTGGCAGTGGAGCGCCGGAACAGGCACGGACGCGGCGCCCTATTTCCGCATTTTCAACCCGGTCGCACAGGGGCAGAAGTTCGACCCAGACGGCGCATACGTTCGCCGCTGGGTACCAGAGCTACAGCGTGTGCCGACCCGCTTCATTCACGAGCCATGGAAGATGGCGCGCAGTGACCAGGTACGCGCCGGCTGCCCCATCGGCGAGAAATACCCGGCGCCCATCGTCGACCACGGCGCTGCACGCAGGCGAGTGCTGGCAGCCTACGCGGCTGTCAAGGGATGACGATCGGCGCAGCAGCCATTGCTGTGCTCGCTCCATTCTGTGCTACGATCGTCGACGATGCGTGACGAACTCGACCTGTACATCCGTGCCCGCTATCCGCTGCTGTGGGTGGTGACAGCCGAAGAACAGCGTGCCCTGCGCGAGATCGAAGAGTTGGGCAAGGTGCAGCGCAAACGCGTGCACCTCTGGAGCACCACACGCGGGATCGTGAATGCGGCACTGCCCGACCGCGAGGATACAGCCAGGCGCGACCCGTTGCAGTTGCTCAAGAGCATTCTTGACGACAGCGAGGCAGGCATCTGGGTGCTGCGCGATTTCCATCCCTTCCTCAAGGATGCCGGCGTCGTGCGGCGTTTGCGCGAAATCGCATTCAGCCAGAGCGAACAGAAGGCCAACAAGACGGTCATCCTGCTGGGCGTAGTGCTGAAGCTGCCGCCAGAGCTGGAGAAGGAGATTGCCGTCGTCGACTTTGACCTGCCCACGGGCGAACAACTCCAAGGTCTCCTGGAAGCGATGAGCGCCAGGCTGCAGGAGTCCAGCCGGATCGAGGTCCGGCTGGATCGTCGGCAGCGAGCACAGCTTGTGCAGGCATGTCTAGGGCTCACTGCCGTCGAGGCCGACAATGCGTTGGCCAAGGCCATCGTGCAGGCAGAGGGTGTATTGGACGGCCGCGCGGTCGAGGCGGTAACGGCCGAAAAAAAGCAGATCATCCGCAAGAGCGGACTACTCGAATACTACGACAACACCGAGTTGATCGACAACGTGGGTGGGCTGGACACGCTCAAATCCTGGCTGCGCAAGCGCGTGCGTGCTTTCACCGACGAAGCGCGCGCCTTTGGCCTGCCTGCCCCCAAAGGCATCCTGCTGGTTGGGGTGCAGGGATGCGGCAAGTCACTGATCGCGCGCTCCGTAGCAAGCATGTGGCGGCTGCCGCTGCTGCGCCTCGACGCCGGCCGACTCTTCGCTTCGCTCGTCGGATCGAGCGAGGAAAATCTGCGCCAGGCCATCAAG
>CAIRNL010000535.1 GCA_903879975.1 uncultured Chloroflexota bacterium
AAGTTGGTCTACTTGCGCCAGCGTGGCTGGATGGACGAGTTCTGTTATTCTTTCGGCTATTACTTCATCTGGTGGCATACTCACCGTGCGTTTGCTGCGGTCTCGTTGGATTGCTCGTGTGTGCCGAACCGTGCTCTTTTTCTTGGCGTTCTTGACTGTGGTGTTGGCTCCGATGTTCTTTGTCATGACACAATTCTACCGCATCATGGATTTGACAGACTCATGGAATCCTTAATTTCCGACCAATGCGCTAAGATGATAAGCTGTGCTGGGGCTGGGAAGGGTGGGTCGCCGCTGCGCAGGTCTATTTGTTTCACCTCTGTCGGCTGGGGGGTATATGCCGGTCAGCTATTGTTGGAGGAATCGTGACGCAGACATCGGCCGATGACGCACTGCCCCCACGCTCACCCGACGAATCGGCGCTGACCATGACTATGTTCATGCAGCCAGAACATTCTAACAGTCTGGGCAACGTCCACGGCGGCGTGATTCTCAAGCTGTGCGACGAGTGTGGTGGGATCATCGCTGCACGCCATGCACGGCACCCGTGTGTTACTGTTACGGTCGACCGTGTTACTTTTCTTCAGCCTGTGCTGCTGGGACGCCTGGTCCTGGTACACGGCCGTATCACGTATGTAGGCCGGACAAGTATCGAGGTCGAGCTGCATGTCGAGGCAGAGCATCTGTTGACCGGCGAGCGTACACATACAAACAGCGCCCGTTTTGTCTATGTGGCCCTTGACGCCGACCGCCGCCCGACGCAGGTGCCGAGGTTGCTGATCGAAACCGACGACGATCTGTGTCGGTTTGCCCAGGGTGAAGAGCGCCATCGGCAGCGGCTTGCCGAGGTAGGGCGCCGATGACTATGGAATTGCCCGTCGCTGATGTTGCGAGTGGCAACCAGCGCTGGAAGCTGTTGCGCTGGTTGTTTCCGGTCGCCATTGGCGCTACTCTGGTCGGCTACTTTGCTCCCTGGGTCGGCCACAAGGCAGCTGGTCTGGCCATTCTTGGGTTGGACCTCGGCGAGTATGTGAAATTTCTGACCCCGGTGCGTGCCGGTCAGGTCATGCTCTGGCGTGAAGGTTTCTACTTGCCGCTTGTGCTGGCAAGCCTAAGCGCTAGCGTGATTGCCTTCCGCCACGAGTTACACTATTCGTGGATTGTGCAGGGTATCTTTCTAGCTGTGGCTGTCGTCGCCGCACTGAACCTACTTCCGCCGGCGTGGACGCCGCAGCGCATGCTGACGCCTGAGTTCCAACAGCAGGCGCTGGGACTGGCGCTCTGTCTGGCGGCCATGGTCTGCAGCCCACTGCTGGCGTTGCTGCCGCGTTGGCTGGTTGCTGTAGCCATTGCGTCGGGCGCAAGTGGCGCTGCCTTCGTTCCGGTGAGCCAGTTTCTGGCGGTGTTGCCCGCCATTACAGAACTCTATCATCAATCACTGGAGCTGGGCTGGGGGCTTTGGCTGTGTGTCAGCGGGTTGCTAGCGCTGGTCGGACTATCCCTTGGATTCGGCTGGCAACAGGAGTAAGGACAATGCAGTTTGGCGTCATGAACAACCCGCGGGCGCGCCTACTCGACGAGATCGTGCGAATCGCCCGCCATCAGTTTGACTTCATCGACTTGACTATTGAGGCGCCGGGCGCTGCGCCTGAGAATACGGACTGGGCAGAAGTGGCGCAGTGTTTGTGCGACCATGGGTTGCGCGCGTTGACCCATGCTGCACCCTACCTGCCGCTGAACAACCCGTCGCCGCTGGTACGCCAGGCGACACTAGACGAACTGCGCCGTTGTATCGACATTGCTGCGCAGCTTGGCGCGCCACTGTGCACGACTCATTTTGTCGGTTGGCCCGGCTATCTGGCTGAGGAGGCCGGTTATGAGTACTACAAGCAGGCCTACCAGATTCTGATCCAGCACGGCGCTGTACAGGGTATTCAGGTGGCACTGGAGAACAGTCCCGATAACAAGCATCAACTCAAGTACTTCCGCGAAATTTTCTTCCGTTTGCCTGATCTCAAGCTGACGTTCGACATCGGACATGGCAATGTCAGTACGGCGCGCAGTATGACACGAGATTACTGCTTTGCCTTGGCTGACCGTCTTGTGCACGTTCAGCTCAGCGACAACGACGGCACGGCTGACGACCATCTGCCCTTTGGTGCGCCGCGCAGTGGCGCAATCAACCTGCGTCATGAGTTGCAGGTTTTGCGTGACTTCCGCTATGACGGGACGGTCACCCTGGAGATTTTTGGCAACGAGCGCTGGTTATTGGCCAGCCGCGATTGGGTGCGTGAACGGCTGGCACAAATCGCCTGAACTTTGCCGGCGTCAGAATCGCAATTGCCCAGTCCCTGTTGCGCACTTGTTGGTATGTCAGACGGGATTGGGCGATTGCGTGTCAGGCCAGCGCCTCAGCCGCCCTTTCCAGAAGGGAGTAGCAGACTGATGGGTGCTGGCGTCGGCGTCGGGAAAATCGATGTCGAGACCGACTCAGCTGGTGTCGGCGTAGGCTCGGGCAGGACAAGGCTGGTTTCAGGTGTTGGCTGTGCGGTGGTGGGGTCAGCCGGCGCAGGTAGCTGCTGGGCTTCGGCACTCGCCGGCACCTCGCCCGCCGCTTCCGCGTTGACTGACGACAACGCAGGCAGCGTGTCCGTTGCATAGGTGACGCCGGGTGGCAGTGCCGGGCAGCGCGTCACATCCTTGCGATAGGAGTCGACCATGGCGGGTGCCGACCAGATGCCCTCCACAACGCCGCGCACAAGAACTGGGTCGGCGATGCGTAGCACGGAGGCTCCTTCCGGTGTAGTGTAGTTTTGAAGATCGTAGAGGGTGAGCCCACTGGCGCGTACGCTAGCTGGGTCAAGCTGAATCCCCCAACTCAACATGTCCACGATCTCAAGCGGGTTCATATCAGTGGCGACCATGCTCTGAAATGCGCTGTAGAGTTGCGGGAAGTTGGCAAGCAGGTTGGTGCGCACCATTTGGTTGCGCAGTCCCCACAGGAACTCGCGCTGACGCTGATTACGGCCGATGTCGCTCTCGCGATAACGCAAGCGTACGAACCAGTAGGCCGTATCACCGTCGAGCCACACATCGCCCGCCGGCAGCGCAAAGTAATCCCAGGCGTTGGTGGTCAGGTTGAAGATCGGCTCGTAGAAGGGGCAGTCCAGGTGCACGGTGACACCGCCCACGGCGTTAACGACATCGATGAAGCCGTCCATGCGGATGCGCACCCAGTGGTTCGTCGATATCCCGAGCGTGTTGGCTAGCACCTGCGAGACCAGTGCTGGCCCACCGCCACCGGGGTTGGCTTTCTCACCGATGTTGTCGACCTGGTTGACGCGCCCCCAGCCATAGCCCGGGATCTGCACGTAGAGATCGCGCGGAATACTGAAAACCGCAGCGCGAGAATTCGCTCGATCCACGCCGACGATCATCATCACATCCGTGCGCCAACTCGTCCAGCCTGGCCGGTGATCTGTGCCAAGCAGCAGATAGTTGTCGGTTTGGCTCCAGTTGAAGGCAGGGCCGATGGGTGCAGCCAGTGGCGCAGTGGCGTCGGGTGCTGGCGGGGGCAGCAACAGTGCGTCTGGCCCGTTGTCAGCTGCTACCTGTGGGTAGAGCGTCCGGCTGACGGAAAAGGGTTGGACCGGCGGGCGTGGCGGGTTGTACTGCTTGACTGAAACGCCGGGCAATGGATTGTTGTTGCGGGTGATTTCGAGAGGTGGCTTGGGCGCCATTTCCTGGGCTGCCAATTGAACGCCGCGCTCTCCTTGAAAGATGCCGGCTGAACAAGAGGAGAGTACTAGGGAAGTAATGAGCAAAAGAGTAATGAGCTTGGCTGAACGTGGCCTCATTCACAACCTACTCCTGCGCCGGCGAGGTCGCTGGAACCGTTCATGGCACAGACAAAGCATGGCCAGGCGCAGACGGCGGGCATTGCTCCTGGTGACACTGTGCGATTGGTTCCTGCTATGCGCGATTGTCCTGCCTGTTGCGCTGCTAAAGTAAAAAAGCCCACAGGAGTGCTGCTGCGCTCCCATAGGCTCTATTTTACACCAAGTCGTCAAGGACACTGAACCTGGCCATCCTCCGATTCATTGAAGAGCGCGGGGCGGTTGAACACATCCTGCGCAGCCTTGGCGATTTCAGGCCAGTTGGCATACCAGACCCACATTTGCCCTGCGTAGCCAGCCGTGATCATGCTCGGATCGTTGACTACGAAGCCATGGACGTGATCTTTCTCCAGGTTCATGGCCATGCGCACAAGTTTCACTGCGTCAATTAGGTTGAGATCGGTCTGCACTGAGCCTTGCATGGCTTGATAGATTGCAGGCACGCGCTGCAACAGGTTTTCGTTGCGGATTTGTGTGCGCACGGCCCAGATGAAACGCTGTTGGCGCCGCTCACGTTCCAGATCGCCGCCGATGCGCCGGCTGCGCACATAGCTCAGTGCCTCGCCGCCGTCCAACCGGTACACACCAACGTCTAATGCCAAAGGCGAACCCCCTTCGTCGTAGCCGTAGGGATCGTACAGCGGGCAATCAACATCAATTTCGACGCCCCCCATGGCATCTACCAGTTTCTTGACAGACTCGAAGTCGACGCGCACATAGTGATGAATGGGTATGCCGATCTTGTCTTCCAGTACCTGACCTAGTAGTTGCGGCCCGCCGCCATTCGGTTCATCCTGCTCACCGAGATAGTCGATGACGTTGATCTTGTTGCCTCGATGGTTGGGGATGACGTCAATGTAGAGATCGCGTGGCAGCGAGATGACCCCCACCCGATTCGCAACGGGGTCAACCGCCACGATCATCATGACGTCCGTGCGCCAGTTGGGCATATCAGGCCGGCGATCACTGCCAAGCAGCAAAATGTTCGTCGTGCTAAGCAGTGGTTTCTCATTGGGCGCTGCTATGGCGACTTCGACAGCGGGAAGGGGTGTCGAAGTCGGTGACATGGACGTTGCCGTCGGTGCAGCGCGTTGGGCAGGTACAGCTGCCAGCGGCTGCGTAACGCGCTGGGTGGAGACCTGTGCGGAGGTCTCGGCAGCTTTCTCAACCGATGCAGCGCTGGCAGTGGTTCCACCGCAAGCACTGATCATGCCGGAAAGTAACGCCAATAAGAGCAAAATAGCGATCAGACGATGCCAAAATAGATGGGGCTGAGCAGAATTCATCGCGAGTCCTCGTTGCATGCGCTTTTGATCTGGGTGCCTTGGCCCTTCCCATCGCACATCACTCTACATCAACTGCGCTGGTGATGCAATAGCCTATACAGATATTCGCATAGACCATAATTCCAGCGATGGCCGTGCCAGAATTCATCCAGAGTACGATGGCCGGCGCGCTCATATTGCAGCGCCTGGTGAACCATTTCCAGCTTGTCTGCGTCAGCAACTAGCCGCGCTTCAGGTGTGGCGCGCGCACCGTACTCACTCCAGAGAATCGCATAGTCATGGCCAGAAGGCAGGTTCGCCAGCAAGCTGTCGATGGCTGCAGCCTCGGCACTATGCTTGGCTTTGCTCCCGAGCAACTCTGCGCTGCGCTTCGGCAGGTCGGTGACGATGCTTTCGGCTAGATCGTGGAGTACAGCCAGTGTGACTGCACGCCCCACGTTGAGCGGCGCGTCGAGTCCTTCACTGCGCCAGTCGGCATTGATGGTGCCGGCCAGCACCAGCGTCAGCAGCGCAACACCTGCCGTATGGTCGGCAACCGACTCGCACGGGATTACGCCATTGAGGAGCCAGCCCATGCGTGGCAGGCGCTTGAGGATACTCCCGTGATCAAGCAGTGTCACAATGGCGGCAGCGTTCGGGGCTGCTTGCTGCCTGCTCATGTTGTGCCCAACCGTTCCTCGGCCCAGCGGCGCAGTGTGGCCAGCACCTGGTTGCTGATGCGCACGTGAGTATACTCGTCCTGTCCGCCAAAGGGGATGAGTTGCGTCATGGTCTGGCTGCCGTCACTCATACCGAGCCAGCTTTCACCGTTATGCTTGCCGAAGACGCCCTCGTCGGCCCCTGCTGTACCGACTACGGCGATGCCCAGCGTGGCAGGCAGCCGAGTGCGGACCCACTCGGCTGCTTCGGCTGCTAATTGCTGGCGGTTCGCTGCAGAGAGTGTATCGGGTGCAGTGAGATCGGCCAGCGCCGTCGGTAGGGTTGCGGTCGCAGCCAGCACGCTGCCGGCGAGTGGGTTGTGCTCCGGTAGTGCTGCCACCAGACGTGCGGCAATGACGCCGAGCGTGTTGGTCTCCAGCACGGCGACGGTCATATTCAACTCGGCCAGCCGGCGCGCCAGCACGGTCTCGTATGCTTCGTCGGGGGTTGTCGAATAGATGTACTGGCCGACGAGTGCCCGCACCTGCATTTCTACGCCGTCGAGCATGGTTTCGGCAGTGGGGGCATCGTCGGCACGGGCTGCAATGCGAATGTCGACCTGCCCGGTCTTGGCCGCCAACCCCACCGTTGGATTGGCGGCGTGCATGAGAGCGTCCAGCAGGTCGTCGATTTTGCTTTCGCCGATGCCAAAGGTGCGCAGGATGCGGCGGCGGATGACTGCTTCCTTGCCCATCCGCCGCCGCAGATAGGGCAGCACTGTGTCCGTCATCAACCGTTTCATCTCGCGCGGCACGCCGGGCAACGCAATCACCGTTGCCAACTGGCCTTCAACGATGAAGCCTGGCGCAGTGCCGACAGGGTTCTCGATGAGGATGGCGCCTTCTGGGATCAGGGCCTGTTGGCGGTTATTGTCGGTCATGGTAGCGCCAAAGCGAGCGAAACGTTCCTTCAGTGTGGTCAGTGCCCCCTCGTGCAGGCGAAGGGGGCAGCCAGTTGCATTGGCGATGGCCTGCCGCGTGATGTCGTCTACGGTCGGGCCAAGTCCACCGGTGATAATAATAACCTGGCTACGCGTCATGCCCAGTTCGATGACGCCGCGCAGTCGCGGCTCGTTGTCGCCAACAGTTGTTTTGTAGTAGAGATTGACGCCTACCTCACGCAGTTGCTGAGCAATCCAGGCGGCGTTGGTATCAACAATGTCGCCGAGCAAGATTTCGGTGCCCGACGTCACGATTTCGGCGGTCAGTGTCGTCATTGCGCTTGGCTCTTTATGTGTGAGAAGCGGATAAAGAAAGCCGGGCGCCAGAATGGCATCGCAGCACTGTTCTGGCACCCAGACAAATCATAGCATCAGGGATGCCTGCGCCCGAATTGACTTGAGGCGGTCAGCCACGTCGGTCGCCTGGCGCGCGCGGAAGTCGTCCTCCAGTTGGCGCAGCGCCTCAATGAAGTCGCGGTTCAATAGGCTGCGATTCTCCTCGAGCAGCTTACGCCGCGCATTCTGGTCCGGTGCATTGAGCAGTTCGTTGACAAGGCGCACGTCGGGAGTCATGGCTTCTTGCAGCATCGTGACGGCCAAATCATAGATTTTGCGCATGCGCTTAGCGGCAGCGGCGGCGCCAGCCTTTTCGGCTCGGTCGACGTTGGCTGCCAGCAGCGAGAGAAAGCCCTCATCGATCAGATCGGCGTTCTCGCGCAGGGCAACTTCTACGTCGGGCGCCTCCAGGACAGCCCGCAGTACCTCCTGTGCCTGCGCAGCTATCTGCTGTTGAGTAGCCTGCTGTTGTTCTTGCAAGGCGGTGATAATCTTGCGGAGTTGCTCCAAGTGTGTACGAGTCCGTTCGTCAGTTTCGCTTTCCAGCCGGCTGGCGATGGCGAGCAGGAACTGATAGTCGAGATTTGGGCCGAGCGCCATGGCTACGGAGGGGGCCACCTCGTTGCCGTCTTCTTCGTTCCATGCTTCCAGCAGCACGGCAAGGATGTCCTCGCGCGTGGAGCCGGGCTGAATTTTGCGGATCGTCTGTTCGACGCGCTGCTGCAAGTACTTGATCTCCTGTCCGACGTCGGTCTTTTCTAGCAGGGTCTGGCGCAGTGAGCGCAGGGCTTCAGCGCTCTGGCGGTCGCCCTGCGCGCCGGACATGAGCATGAGCCGTTCAAGCAGCGCAAAGAATTGGCGGTCCACCAGACTGCGATGGCGCTCCAGGGCGATATCGAGCGCCGACGGGTCGTCAGCGAGGCGCATGAGGCTCTGGATAGCAGCAGCCTGGTCGCGCTGGCGACGCAGCATGTCCGAGGTGACCCCCTGGAACTCCCAGAACTTCTCCAGGAAGCGGTTCCAATCCATGTATTCGCGGGGCTGGAGCATGTAGCCGCGGCGCGCTTCAGTAGGCAGCCGGCGCATGAGCGTCTGCGTCAGATCACCGATGATGCGCTGGCGCTGGCTATCATCGCCGCCGGTGGGCGGGACATAGACGCCCAGGAAGTCGTGTGCTGGCTCGTGTACCATGAGCGGGGCACTGAGCGGCCCACCAACGCCGCACTGCGGGCACGTGGCCATGTTAATCTGCCCGCCGAGCAGGGCGGCTCCCAACTCTGGGTTGACACCTAAGTCGATGATCGTGAAGATCGGGACAGCGTACGGCGTGCCGCAACTGGGGCACTGCACCTGTGCGCCGGTGGGTGGAAACAGTAAGTCCTCGCCAGGGCGACCGCGGCGGGGTGAGGATGCTTGGGGCGCCGTTTGCTGCTCTGCTTCGAGTGCAGCCGGTGTCTCGGCCGGGGCAGTTGCTGCAGCCGGTGTTTCTTCACGGCGGCGCGAAAAGCCCTTGGGCAGTTCGATGCCGCTGCCACCGGACGACGATGGTTTGTCCTGACCGGGAAGAAGAATTCCGCTCATAGAAAGTTCGTCCTTTGCTGTCCGCCCGAACACAGGCAGAAAAATATCGATAGGCTGACTTGCAGTGAGGTACAGCCGCGTTGAATGCCGTGAACTGACCAATACCGACCATTGTACCGCAAGTGGGGAATGCACCCAAAGGCATGGCTGGGGCAGGCAGCATTGATTCATTGACACCAACGCAGCGCAGGTCTATAATGCCGCCACCAGTGCCATGACGAAACACATGCAAAGGAGATCGAATATGTATCTCAAGGACGTTCAGGTTTGCGTGGATCGGATTCTCGACGTTGATCGCTATCTAAGAGCGCAGAAGCGAGCAGCAGATCTATTCTATGGTCCATTCCCCAAATCCAAGAGATCTGAAACGCCGGATGTGCTGGGCGCTGCATTGGCCCTCCTTCCCGGTAAACTTTGGAAACCGGGTATGACGCTGCGCGTGCGCTTTCTCGACGGTGACCCCGTTGTGCAGCGGCGTATTCAACCCTTTGCACGCGAGTGGAGCAAGTACGCCAATATCAAGTTTGACTTCGGCAACGACCCTAACGCTGAAATTCGCATCTCGTTCCGGCAACGCGGCTCCTGGTCCTATCTGGGCACGGACGTGCTGGGTATTGCCCGCAACCAGGCGACGATGAACTACGGTTGGCTCACGCCCACGATGGCAGATGACGAGTACTCGCGCGTTGTAGTGCATGAATTTGGCCACGTGCTGTCCTGCATTCACGAGCATCAGAACCCTGCGGCTGAGATTCCGTGGGACAAACCTGTCGTCTATCGCTATTATGGCGGGCCACCTAATAATTGGACGAAGCAAGATGTGGATACAAATCTTTTCCAGACGTATGACAAGACGACGACGAATTTTTCGAGCTTCGACCCGAAGTCGATCATGCTCTATCCGATTCCCAACGCCTTCACAGTTGGCAACTTCGAGGTCGGCTGGAACAGCGTGCTCTCGGAGGCGGATAAACAGTTCATCGCCACAAACTATCCCTATCCGCCCAAGCAGCGCGGCGAGATCGTCATCAATGGCGAGCCGGTGAGTGAGTCGATTGGCCAGCCTGCTGAAGTGGACAAATTTACCTTCACCGTGGTCACTGCTGGCCGTTACCGGATGGAGACGTTAGGCACGCAAGACCTGATTATGGAAGTCTACGGGCCGAACGATGAGAAGCAGAAGGTCGGCACGGACGATGACAGTGGCGTTGGGCTGAATCCGCGCCTGATCCGCAGGCTGCAGCCCGGCGTCTATACCATATTGGTGCGCCATTTCAGCGATAAGCAGACTGGCAACTACCAGGTCCAGGTGAAGACCGAACGTTGAGCACAACGCTGAAACGAGTGACGATGCAAAAGCTAACCCATGATGCCATTCGCCCGGGCGTGCGTGCCCTGCCGCCGCTGGGCCGTAGTCTGGTGGACGAATCACTTCACCGCCTGCAATGGAACGAGAGTCCCGAGGATTTTCCAGAGGAACTCAAAGAAGAAGTCCTGCAGCGTATAGCTGCTTTGCCGTGGTCGCGTTACCCACGGGGTGGGCGACCGTGGCTGCTCATCGACGCGCTGGCTGCGCAGATGGGTGTGGCGCCAGAGCAGGTTGTTGTTAGCGAAGGATCGGCCGACCTGATTAAAGCGTTCATGGCGGCGACACTACGTCCCGGTGACACAGTGGTGATGCCGGCGCCTACCTTTCTCCTTTACCGCCAGAATGCGCGCATGCACGAAGCTGCGATTGTGGAGGTACCGCTTTCTGCAGCTGACGGCTATGCCCTGCCGGTCGATTCCCTGATCGCCGCTGCGCAGGACACGCAAGCTCGTCTCGTTGTGATGTGCGCGCCCAACAATCCGACCGGTACCGTTTATGCCGAGGCGGATATCCGGCGTCTGTCCGCAGCCATCTCAGGACTGCTTGTCGTCGACGAAGCTTACGCCGAGTTCTGCGATCAGGATTTGACCGGCCTGCTCGATCTGGGTAACGTGATCCTACTGCGCACCTTCAGCAAGTTTTATGCGATGGCCGGTGTGCGCGTTGGCTATGCGCTCACCTCGCCAGCACTGGCTGCGGATTTGCAGAAAATCATCACTGTCTTCCCGCTCAGTGTGTTCAGCGAGGTTGCTGCGCAGGTGGCACTAGAGCATCGCGGGCGCTTCCTTGCACTGCGCGATCGTGTAGTAGCCGAACGCCAGCGTTTAGCTGCTGCGCTGGCGGTGTTACCGGGTGTACAAGTTTTTCCCAGCGGCGCGAACTTCCTGCTGGTGCAACTGGATCGTCCCAAGACCGACATTCTGCATTACCTGCACCATAGCCACTGCCTGCTTCTCTCCGACATGGCTGCCTACCCGGAACTGTCGGACTGTGTGCGCATTAGCGTCGGCATGCCTGCGCAGAATGATCTGGTGATCCAGGGTTTCCGTGAGATTTTTGTGTAGTCTTCAAAGTAATGAGATGGAGAAACCAGGATTTTAGGGCACTGCCGCTGCCGAGAGGGCGAACTCGCAAAATTCTGGTTTCTATCGACCTGTACTGTAGGGTTGTTTCAGGGATAGCGGGAGTATCGGGCGCGCTACCCGCTGCGGCCTCCACTACACGATGCCTGGAGGATTCTCGCTGCTGGTGCTCAACATCAAATCGCAGTCATGTAGGGCGGAACGTAGCGCGTGGCGCCGGGTAAATCCGCGCTCGGCGTGCCAGCGGACATCATGGGGGCCATGGGCGCAGGGGCAACCAGATAGGTCTGTGCCGCTGCATACCCTTGCTGGATCATTTCTGCCGAGCGGCTGAAATCGAAGAAGGATATACTGCTGTCGGCATAGACGGGGATATGGTGCATGACGATCTTGTCGTCGGCTTTGGCGCGTGCGATGTCCTGAATAATATTCTGCGCAATCATGGTGGAGAGGGTGCGCATGAGTATTTCCAGCACGCCCTGAGCTGGCCCCAGAATCTGCTCATTGTAGCCAGCGTTGATGACGTAGAGCGTTGTTGCGCCGCGGTCGATGGCGACACTGACGGGTACGTTGGCGATGACGCCGCCGTCGACGAGCTGTGTCTGCGCGTAGTCAATAGGTGTGTGGACGGTGGGGATGGTAGCGCTAGCCTGGACTGCGTCGATGAGCGGAGCCGATGCAATGTCGCCAAATACGTAGAGCTGACTTGAGCGTAGATCAGTGGCCGTCGTGTAGAGAGGAATTTTGCATTGGCCAAAGGTGGTGACATTGGGCGGCAGGGCGCGTATCAGTAGGGAACGCATGCCTTTGCTGGTGAAGAGGCTGTTGGCCTTGCTGCGCAGCCGCCATAGGATCTCAAGGATGCCCTCGGGATAGATTTCCTCCGCTCTGACTGAGTTCCAGAGTTTCTCCATGGCCTCGGTTGCGGCGACGCTCGGCCCGTGTGCAGCTAGAAAGCTGCCGTTGAGGGCGCCGGCCGATGTTCCGACAATCATGTCTGGCTGGATACCAGCTTCGAGCAGGGCGCGCACTGCGCCGACTTGCAGCGGGCCACGATTGCCTGCACCGCTTAACACGAACGCGATCATGTGTCGTCTCCTTTCTACTTCTCATCTGTCTTCGCGTCGTCGTCATCGGCAGTATCTGCCCCGCCAATCACGACGATGTATTCACCCTTTAGCTTACTCGTATTGCGCACAGTTGACAATAGGGTGGTCAGGGATGCCCGTACAACGTTCTCGTAGAGCTTGGTGAGGTCGTTGGCCAGGGCAGCGGGTCGGTCGCCGTAGACGGCCAAGGCATCTTCCAGGAAAGCAACTAGGCGGAAGGGACTTTCGTAAAAGACGAGCGTGTGGGGCGACTCCTTGTCCACAGCTAGGAAGCGGCGGCGCTGCCCGGTCTTGCGGGGGGGGAAGCCGCGGAAGGTAAAGCTGTGTAATGGCAGGCCAGAAAGCACCACGGCCATGATCAGTCCGGTCGGGCCAGGGATCATGGTGACAGAGATGCCGGTGTCGATGGCGCGGCGCACAAGGGAGTAGCCGGGGTCGGAGATGCCTGGTGTGCCAGCGTCAGTGACTAGCGCGACTGTTGCACCCATTTGCAGCAGCCCAACCAGGCGCTCGCCAGCGCGCTGCTCGTTGTGTTCGTGGAAGGCGATCTGCGGCTTGTGAATGTCGTAGTATTTCAGCAACACGCCAGTGGTGCGCGTGTCCTCGCTGGCAATGTAGTCGACGACGCGCAGCGTTTCCAGTGCACGCAGGGTGATGTCGCCTAGGTTCCCGATGGGTGTCGCGATGAGATAGAGCATAGGTGATTTGTCCGAACCTTGCAACAAGTAGACGAGCCATCGCGTAATCGCAGCCAAGGGAAACGTGGTCGCCGTTCTGTCTATGATTGGGTCAAGTCCAGGTCAAGTGCCTTCACCGTGATGTGTGGTAGGGTGATGGGCAGGATGCCGTGCGCCGCCAGTTCACCGAGCCAGACCTTGACGGCAGCGCGCTGGGAGACCGTGGTATCGCTGTAGGCAGCCAGCATGTTGGGGATG
Organism: uncultured Chloroflexota bacterium; assembly: GCA_903879975.1. Taxonomy (GTDB): domain Bacteria; phylum Chloroflexota; class Anaerolineae; order Caldilineales; family Caldilineaceae; genus Caldilinea. The sequence continues at coordinate 13,234 of CAIRNL010000535.1, forward strand.
GCAGGCAACTCGTAGAGCAGGTAGGGGCTGCCGAAGCTGGTGTAGTAGACGTGCGGGTGCTCGGTGAAGAGGGCACGCCAACCCCAGGTGCCAAAGCTGTCCAGCGCAATGCGAGTGGTGCCCATGGTAGACATGGGCGTGACGCAGATATTGATGAAGATAGCGTCACACTGCTCCGCAAGTTCCTGTAACTCGGCGGTTTTGGGGTTGAGCCTGTGCTCGACAGCGAAGCCGCGCCGGCGCAACTCATCGTCGAAGGCTTCCAAATCCTTCTGGCCGAAGAAGGGGTTGAGCTTGGCGACGGTGACAGTGAGCACCCTAGCGTCAGGGGCGAGTTGGATCGGCAATTGCCCGGCGCCGCGCAGAATGGTGATACTTCGGTCGGCCAGCGTCTGTGCAGCCTGGGCAAACGCAGCCTGCTCGGCGGTAGTGGGTGCCGCTCCTAGGGGCGCTTCGGCCAGATTGAGCTGAGCTTTCAATGTCAGCACGCGGCGGGCAGACGCGTAAATTGATTCTTCGTTCAGCCGGTTGCTGTGCACGGCTTCGAGAATAGGGCCTATGTCGCGCTCCGGATCGGCGCCTAGATAGAGGTCGATACCGGCTTCCAGGCTGGCGACGATGCGCTCGGCCGGTGCGGCACGGGTGGTGAGCCCGGCCATACTAGTGCTGTCGGAGACAATGAGGCCGGTGTAGCCCAACTCCTGGCGCAAGAGGTCGACGAGCAATCTGCGGCTGAGGGTGGCAGGCGGTGCGGCGTCAGGATCATGGCGATAGCCCTGGTAGTCGGGCAGTGAGATATGGCCGGGCATGATGGTCATGACGCCGGCGTCAACGGCACTACGCCAGACTGTCCCGTAGGTGGCTAGCCACTGCTTGAAGGGCAGGAAGTTGACGCTGGTGACGAGGTGTTGGTCGCGGTCATCCACACCGTCGCCGGGAAAGTGCTTGGCGGTGGCGGCCACGCCGTTCTGTTGCAAACTGCGGATCAAGGCGGCACCAAGGCGGCTGACCCGATTGGGTTTGTCACCCAGTGCGCGAATATTGGTAACTGGGTTGTCGAAGTTGTAGTTGAGATCGATGTCGGGGGTGAGTACCCAGTTGACGCCCAGGTGGCGCGCTTCGACGGCGGTGGCGCGGCCGAGTTCGGCGACGAGGTGCTCGTCGTTGGCGGCGCCGGCGGCCATCAACATGGGGAAGTCGGTACCGTAGTCGGGCCACTCTGCGGCGCCATGCTCCATGTTGGCGACGACGAGGAGCGGAATGGCGGCGTGTTGTTGCACGGTGCGGATGACATTCTGGTAGGCGGCTGCGCTCTTGGTGCGCAGTGAGATGCAGCCAACAGGCCACTGATCGAGGAGGCGGCACCATGTGTCGGGATCATCGGTAGGGCGGGTGACATTGATAAGCTGAGCGATGGCCTGTTCAAGTGTGAGCACGGCGAGGGTACGGTCAACCCATTGCTGTTGGTGAGACGAAAGTGCGTCGTAGTTCATAAGATACGCATGTCAGGACGCCACTGCCCAGCCAATTCCTAATTCTTCCAATCGCTCCGCAGTCGGATTGCCCGTCTCCACGTCCCAGCCAGCCAGCCGATAGTAGAGGTCCTTGGCGTGCTCGATCTCTTCTTCAGTGACGCGGATGCCGTTGCTAACACCGCCGGTAAGGGGCTGGTGCAGGCGAGGCGGTAGCTTATCCTCCTCGCGGGTGAAGCCTTCGCGCGCATTGAAGACCTTCATCAGGTTGACACGCCGCGCGCCGATGTCCATCAATTCACGCAGGGTGGTGTCCCAACCAGTGACGGCGTTGACGACCTGCGCAACGGTCGTCGGCCCATAGAGTTGCCATGTCGCACCCCAGTCGAACTGGCAAAGATTGAGCGAGTCCATGAGGCTCGTCCAGTATTGCGTGACCAGCGTGAACTCTACTTTCTCTTCACCCAGACTCGTGGCCGGCACGGGACGTGTCAGTCCCAGGCTGGCCAGCCAACCCAGGCTGCGCTCGCCGGAATTTTCTTCGTAAGAGGTGTCGTGCTCACTCGACTGGTGGTCAGCGCCAAAGGGATTGACAGCATAGATGAGCCCCATGCTGCGCTTGACCTGCGGCATGTGCGCAGGCGCCTCGGCGCCCTTGACGGTGATAAGCCGTGCCTGTGCGTCTGGCCCAATCTGCGCTGCGGCGCGCGCTGAACCTTCAGCCAGCAGGTTGCCCAGACGCCCGCGGCGGAAGGCCATCGCTTCTAGCGCAACAAGCATGGCCTTGGCATCGCCCCAGCGCAGCGCCAGGCCGTCAGTATAGGTGTCGGTGAGGATGCCATCCTCGTAGCATTCTATGGCCCAGGCGATGGTCGCACCGGCACCGATGGTGTCCAGCCCATAGTCGTTGCAGAGTGCGTTGGCCTTAGAGACGGCGGCCAGATCGCGCACTTCACAGTAGGAGCCAAAGGTGGCGATGGTCTCGTACTCGGGGCCGCCCAGTTCGCGCTTGATCTGATAGTCATCGTCGGTTTCGACCTCGCGTTTGCAGCGTACTACACAGGCATAACAGGTGTCGCGGCCGACAAGGATGGTCTCAGCCAGTCGCTCGCCAGAGATGTCCTCGGCGGATACGAAGTGCCCGCTCTGGTAATTTCGTGTAGGCAATCCACCGGAAAACTCCTGTCCCAGCACGACACCGGCCGTGCCCAGCGTGCCCAGTTCCTGCATGCTACGGTTGATTTTGAATTCGGCAGCGCCCAGTGACGCTACGCTCTTGATACCCTGTGAGTCCGCATAGGTGGGGCGCGATGTGCCGCGCACAGCCACGGCTTTCAGGTTTTTGGCCCCCATGACGGCGCCCAACCCTGTACGCCCGGCGGCTCGGTTTCGCATATTGATAATGGCGGCAGTGCGTACGAGATTCTCGCCAGCTGGTCCGCAGCATGCCACTTCGACCTTGCTGTCGCCCAGTTCAGCGCGCAGCCGTGTCTCAGTATCCCAGGCCCCTAGCCCCCACAGGTGCGCTGCGTCACGCAGTTCGACCCTGCCATCTTTGATCCACAGGTAGACTGGTTTCTCGGCCTTGCCCAAGAAGACGACGCCGTCTACGCCGGCGTTCTTCATTTCGGCTGGGAAGAAGCCGCCTGCCTGCGAGTCGCCGATTGCGCCGGTGAGTGGCGATTTGGCGTTGGCCGTCATACGGCTCTGGCCAGAGAAGGGCGCGCCAGTCACCACGCTCAACATGAGCGTGAGCACATTGTCTGCACCTAGCGCATCGGCGCCAGCAGGCATATTCTTCAGAATATAATACATGCCGAAGTTGGTACCGCCCATGTAGGTGCGGTACCACGCCTCGTCATGTTCGTCGACACGAATCTGGCTGGTTGTCAGATCGACGACCAGGATTTTTCCTTGATATCCGAATGGCATGGCAGTTTCTCCTATGGCGGTTTCGCCGCCTCACTACTTGTCTTTGCCCGGCGCCGGTTCATCGGGCATGCGCAAAACGATTTCATCGATGGTCGTGCCGCCGGGCAGGCGGAGCAATTCCAGGAGCGTACGCACGTTGGCCTTGAGTGCCACAGTTGCCTTTTGGGTGAACTCCTCGCGCGCGGCGTCGCTCTCTACCGCATGCTTCTGGATTTGCTCGAGCAGCGCATGGACGTTCTGTTGGATGTCGCTCTCAGCAATCTCGCCGCGTTCGATCATGCGCGTGGCGATTTCGGCTAGTTCGTCCTTGCCCATGGCCGCAGCACCAAGCCCCAAGCGCATCGCTTGTTGGCCAAATAAATAGGCATTGGCAGCCTGCACAATCATTTCGTTGCGCGCGTTGAGCAGCATCTCATCAATCTGCGAACGAATGTCGGGTGTGGGTTCCTGCTCACTCACTTCAGTTGTCCTTTTCCAAGATGTGGTTTGAGACGTGACCGCTGCTTCGCATAATAAGCGAGTGTGCCAAGCCATGTAGTGCATCCTGGCCATGGATTTCTGTATGCCCCTCTGCGCTCTTTGCCTCTTTGCGGCGGTGCCTTTTCAGTTTTCGAATTGCCTTCGTGCCATACTCCTTCGTATGTGGAATTATTTTACCACGTAGGAGCACTGCCTGGCATTACGCTCGCTGACTGCTTTCGAATGCTCTTAAAGCATGTTTCACGTGCCCATTGTGGTCAGCTAAGAATGCATGTACGGCGTCGTCTTCCAGACCGGTCAGCAAGGCAAAGATGGCGGCCTTCACACTCCGATAATTGGCCAGTGCCCGCCTTGCCGTTGCTTCGTTAGCATCGGTGATCTCGCGAATGATGCTGACTGCTCGCTCTGTCAACTTTGTGTTTGACGGCACCACGTCGATCATCAAGTTCTCATAAACTTTACCGAGACGCACCATGGACGCAGTTGTGATCATGTTCAGGACAAGCTTCTGCGCAGTGCCTGCCTTGAGCCGTGTTGAGCCGGTAATGACCTCTGGCCCGCACAGCACGACAATGGGATAGTGTGCTGTCTCCGCCATGACACTGCCTGGGGTGTTGACGATGCAACCTACCTTGGCGTCGATGGCGCATGCGTAGCGCATGGCAGAGAGTGTGTAGGGCGTGCGTCCGCTGGCAGCAATGCCGACCACCACATCGCCAGCCGAAAGATCCAACGCCTGCATGTCGCGGATAGCCTGTTCGACGTCGTCTTCGGCGCCCTCCACAGAAAGGCGTAGGGCTGGCTCGCCTCCTGCGATCACACCGACAATCTGGCGTGGGTCGGTGCCGAAAGTTGGTGGGCATTCCGAGGCGTCGAGCACGCCCAACCGCCCGCTGGTGCCTGCTCCAACATAAATGAGCCGCCCGCCGGATGCCAGTGCAGCCACAACAGCGTCGACAAGCGTTGAAATTTTGTAGAGTGAATCGTTGACGGCCGCAGCCACACACGCGTCTTCGGCGTTGATGCGCGTCATGATATCGAACGTCGAGAGCTCGTCGATCGTGGACGTGAGGGGGTTGCGTTGTTCTGTCATCAATCTGTCCAGATCCATCGTCGCTCCTTGCTGTCGGTCAGGCCGTCAGAGTGCCCTTGGTGCTCGGTACACCCTGCCTCCGCGGGTCGATCTGCGTGGCTGCGTCGAGCGCGCGTGCCAGTGCCTTGAAGAGACCTTCTATCTTGTGGTGATCGTTGCGCCCGTAGAGCACATGGGCATGCAGGTTTAGCCTGCCATGCATAGCGAGCGACTCAAAGAGATGGAAGATCAGGTCAGTCCCCAGTTGCCCGACGCGCGGCGTCGCAAAGTCTACTGCGAAGACGCAGTAGGGGCGACCACCCAGATCGATCGCCACGCGCGCGAGTGCTTCATCCATGGGCACGTAGCTGTGCGCCGTGCGCACCAGGCCGTGCCGCTCTCCAAGTGCCTCATCCAACGCCTTGCCCAGACAGATGAAGACATCCTCAGCCATATGGTGATCGTCCACGGCAAGATCGCCCTGTGCCCGCACGGTCAGGTCAAAGAGGCCATGCGCGGTGAAGAGGGTAAGCATGTGATCGAGAAAGCCAATGCCAGTGGCAATCTTGGCCTTACCACTGCCATCGACGGCGAGCGACAGTTCGATCTCAGTCTCGCCGGTCTTCCGGATGACAGAACCTTTACGCATTACTGTATCCTTGTCCCTGTGATGTGGTCTTAGCCACGTGGCGCCGGCACGTGCCCGCTGCGTAGGGCCAGCGTGCGCTGATCGTCGATGAGGTCGAGAATCTCGGCTGGCTTTCCAACCCCGACAAACTCAAACGTGCGTCCTGCTGCCGATGCCGTCTGGCAAATTACGTCGCCGTACTCAAAAATCGTCTGGAAGATACCGTTTTTTCGTATATTGATATCTTGAATATTGGCCAGATTTGCCGTCTTGACGTTCTGATTGAAAGGCGTTGTCTTTGTCGAGTCGATGAGGCGTTGGTTGGTCACGATCCAGAGATCGTTATGGTAGCGATACCAGTAGATGCCGATGTAGCCGATGGCCGACAAGGTGCCGAGCGCTATGAGGATATCGGCAACCGTCTGCATACCGCCACCAATACTGCGCAGCCACTGCCAAAGCACGATACCGATGATCCAGAGAATGACGGTGGCAATGATGCGGCCAATCAAGGAGAAGGGGTGGCGTCGAATGATGCGCACGACGGTCTCTGATTCTTGTAGCTGCACAGGATAGCTCATGGTTGATACCTGCCTTTTAGTATACGGGTTGTTGGGTGCTAGTATCTCATTCGTGTGCGTGAGTTACACACCACTGGTGCTCCTCTGGCATGGAGCCTATCTGTGATATGAACCACTTTCTTACAATCAGCACAGTGACTGCAATTCATCTTTGCTCGCCGTATAGGCGCGCTGCTGGCAGTGTAACACAGAGTGCACCAAAGCAATGGCTAAATAGCACGCAGCGTCTCAACCAGGCGATCGGTCTGCTCCGGTCGGCCGACGGAGATGCGAATGCAGTTGTCGAGTCCCGGTTTCTTGTAATGGCGGACGAGAATTCCTCGCTGCTCGAGGGAGCGCTTGACGTCCAACGCGTCGCGTCCATCCACATGGCACAGCACGAAATTGGCTTCTGATGGCTGAGGCCGCAGATATGGGATCGTTGCTAAGAGCGCGCTGAGGCGAGTTCGTTCTGTCTTCAGGGTTTCGACGATGCTACGCAAATAGGCCAAGTCGCGTAGGCTGGCCAGACCGGCTACGGTTGCCGCTACGTTGACGTTATAGGGCTGTTTGAACTTCCACAACTCGTCCATCAGCCAGATAGGGCAGATGCCGTAGCCGAGCCGTAGCCCGGCAATGCCGGCCGCCTTGCTGAAGGTACGCAGTACGACGAGGTTGTCATGCGCTAGCACCCAGTCTGCCCGGCTGGCATAGTTGGCAAACTCCACATAGGCCTCGTCGAGTACCACCATGACTGGCAGCGCCAGCAACTGTGCCAATTCGTCGTCTGGCAGCCAAGTCCCCGACGGATTGTTGGGTGATGTCAGGAAGAGGATTTTGACCTGCGGGACGCTGTCCTGATCGGCTGCGCTGGCCAGCACAGCCGCCTTGACTGCCTCAACGTCGACGCCATAGCCAGCTTTGCGCCAGATATCGATCACGTAGCCGCCGCTCAGTTGCGCGTCGAAACTGTACATGCCGAAAGTAGGTGGGCAGTCGATGATGGCATCGCCTGGGCGCAGAAAGAGCCGACACAGGTAGTCCAGCATTTCGTCAGCGCCGTGCGCGGGCAGGATGTTTTGCGCCGGGACACCTGCATAACCTGCTAGCGCCTCTCGCAACTCAGTCTGCTGTGGATCGGGATAGATATGATAATAGCCGAACTCGGCTAACGCCTCGCCGACCGCAGGTGCCGGGCCGTAGGGGTTCTCGTTGGCGTCGAGTTTTACGATTTGGTCAGGCGGTAGACCAAGGCGTCGGCTCAGTACCTCGAAAGGTACGATGGGTGTATAGACCTCCAGCGTAGTGAGGTTTTCGCGTAGTAATTGGTTGGCGTGAAAAATCATGGCAGTTTCGGTCGATTATGTGGTAGGATCGCTCATGTCACACCCGCCGGTTGGCAGGCATGACACGAGACAATCTATTTCTAGTGGTCGGCTACACTGCGCCGGCATAGCGCAACAGACATGATAAGGGCAGCCAGCACCAGCAGAGCGACCAGGGCAGGCCGGCCTGTATCGCCGGTGCCGGTTGCTGGTAGGGCCGAAGGTGCCTCGGCAGCAGCTTCACTATCGACCCGTGTGATGCGACCTTCCAACTGCACATTGATCGGTGAGTAGGCAGCGATGTAGTCGGCCAAAGCCTGGTCGAGCGGCGCTCCGAAATCATAAGGATTGCTGGCTGCATCGGCAAATATCGTGTAGTCGTCGCCGCCTCGGCGATTGAAGTCGTTTGTGACCACCTGATAAATGGCATCCGGATTGATCGGGTGGTAGCTTTCATCGGCGCTGCGGACTTCTACGTCGACAATGCGCTCGCCGACTGGTTTGCTACCATCCCAACTGTAGCGTAGGCCGGCAACCTGGGCAAAGCGGCCGGTTCCTTCATTGTCGGGGTTTTCGGCACGACTGACACCATTTTCCAGCGCCAGAAGTACATCTGATCCCTTCAGGCCAAGGGTTGCCAGCGTGTTGCCAAAGGGCAGTACCTCGAGCACGTGGCCCATGGTCACGTCGCCAGCATCGATGTTCGCGCGCAGGCCACCACCGTTTTCGATTGCGATCTGTGTGCCGTCATTTTGCGTTGCCCACAGCATGGCGTCGGTCACGAGATTGCCCATGGTGCATTCGCTGAAGCGACAGGACTCACGGCTGCCATCCACTGCAGAGAGAGACGCACCGATGACAGTGCTGCGCAATTCTTCCAGTGGGTGAGCCATCTTGGCCACCACCGTCAGAATGTCGGCATCTTCGGCAACGCTAGCATCAAGCAGGATGGGGTCGCCTTGCCAGCTTGCGGCAATGCCGTCAGCGTCGAAGGTTACTTCGAGATTGCCCAGATATTTGCCGTATGCGCCATCTTGCACGATCAGCACAGGGTTGCCATTGGGAGCAGCCACGACGGTCGGGTACGGCCCGCTTGCCTCTTCAGCTGTGTTGGAGAGCAAGGTGTGGCTGTGGCCACCAACGATGATGTCGATGCCGTCGATACCTGCCGCCAGTTCCTGGTCATCTACGTAGCCGATGTGGCTGAGGAGGATAATCTTGTTGATGCCCTGCGCTTCGAGGTCGGCAATGACTGGCTCCAGCGATGATATGTACTCACTGAAGCTGACGGTGGTGCCTGGGCTGGAACTGGTGGGTGTCGTATCAGTCGTCAAGCCGATAATGCCGACCGGTTCGCCATCCACTTCGAGTACGGTCGATTTGGCGATTTTGTCTGCCAAATCGGGATCGCTGCTGGCGTCGATGTTGGCGCTAAGGACCGGCAGCCCAACAGCGTCGATGAAGCGTGCCAGGTTGGCTGGACTGTCGTCAAACTCGTGGTTGCCGATGGCCATTGCCTGGTAGCCGAGCAACGGCATATAGTCGGCTGCTTCCTGGCCACGATACTGGGTGTAGTAGAGTGATCCTTGAAATTGGTCACCTGCATCGACAAGGATTGGGTTGGTCACAGTCGAGCGCAGTTCGGCCAGCTTGGTGGCGCGGCGTGCAATACCGCCAAAGCATTCGCTGGCTGCAGCCTCTTCTTCGCTGCATGAGCCAGAATAGCCGTCGAACTGCTCGATATGGCTGTGCGTGTCATTCGTGTGTACTATTGTCAAAGTAAAGTTGGCACCGTCCTGGGCGCTGACCGGCAGCGACCCAAAGACGAGCAAGATCGCGACAATCGTACTCAGCTGTGCGGGCACTCGTTGTCCTTTCATTTTCTGCTCCTTTTCTGCATGATGATAACAGATTGATCGTTCACGCCAACCGACGTTCTACGGCAGCGGCGTGGGCAGATAACCCTTCGGCGCGCGCCAGACGCTGCGCTGAAGGGCCAATTGCCCGCAGCGTCTGCTCATTCAGGCCGATCACGCTAACGATTTTCACAAAGTCGTTGACGTTAATGGGGCTGGCAAAGCGCGCCGTGCCCCCTGTCGGCATTACATGGCTAGGGCCAGCCACGTAATCGCCCAGCACCTCGAAACTGCGTTCGCCCAGGAAGATACCGCCGGCGTGACGCACCTCTCCTAGATGGCTCCATGGATCCTCGACCAGCAGGCACAGGTGCTCGGGTGCATAAGCGTTCGCAAGTTCGAACGCCTGTGCCAGCGAGTCGGTGACGACAATGCCGCTGCCCCGTGCCAGCGATCCGGCGATGACGTCAGAGCGGCCCAACTCCTCTACCTGCACCAGGATAGCTGCCTGCACCCGTTCAGCCAGCTGGTAGGACGGCGTCAGTAGGATTGCACAGGCCAGCACGTCATGTTCGGCCTGTGCTAGCAAGTCAGCGGCGGCAAGTTGTGGGTCGGCATGGTCGTCGGCGATGACGACGGTCTCGGTAGGTCCGGGCAGCCCATCAATGCCCACGATGCCGAAAACCTGCCGTTTGGCCAGTGTAGTGAAGAGACTGCCTGGTCCGCAGATTTTGTCGACGCGCATGATAGACTCTGTACCGAAGGCTAGCGCACCGATTGCCTGTGCTCCACCGCCGACGTAGACCGCATTGATGCCCGCTAGATCGGCGGCTACTAGGATTGTGGGGTGCGGCAGGCCGCTTGTGCGTTGCGGCGGTGAGATCATGGCGGTGAAGGGGACGCCGGCAACACGTGCTGGGATTGCGGTCATGATCAGGGAACTGGGCAGCGGGGCCGAGCCGCCTGGGATGTAGATTCCAATGCGCTCGATCGGGCGTATAAGCTGGCCGAGCGTGCCCTCGGTATCATTGTGTATCCAACTCAGCGCAGGTTGGCGGCGATGGAAGCTCTCAACTCGGGCAATCGCCACGCGCATGGCTTCGATGACGTCGGGATCAACGTGGCTGTAGGCTGCCTGGATCTCCGTACGGGGCACGACAAGGGACGGCGGCGTGACACCGTCGATGCGCCGAGACCAGTCGATGAGCGCCCCATCACCGCGCGCGCGCACGTCGGCCAGGATGCGGCGCACTGCGTCCTCCGGTGAGATGCGCTCACCGAAGATGGTTCCGATACGATCCAGGAGTGGGTCAGGAATAGCAAGTTCGTCCCACGCCGGTCGGCTCAAGAGGGTCTTCTGGGCAGTCAGGGTATCGTAAATGCGCATCATGCGTTTACTCTTTTCTCGCAGTGGGTCGGCACACAGGCCGGATGTTCAGGGATCGCTGCAGTCGCGACGAAAGCCACAGACGGTGCAGATAATCTTACAGTGGTGCTTGATAACAGCTGCACCACAGACCCAGCAGGAGGTATCATCCGCAGATCCTGCTGCATCTGAGCTGTTGGCGCGCCTGCTGACGTGTTGAGCGGCCAGCCCCGCAGGATCGAGTGGATAGAAGACAACCTCATGCGCAATCAGGTTGCCGTTCTCATAGAAAAATCGGCCGGAGAAGAAGCGGTCTTGTTCCAGCCAGGGCAGAAAGACGCGATCTCCGGGCCAAAGTGGGAGGTCTAGCAGCTGTTTGTCGTCGATCCAAGCAAGCTCTCCTTCGGCTGAGTCAATCAGGGTGCCGTTGAAGTTGCGAGCGACGTAGACGAAGGCATACCAATCTTCGCCGGGCCGAAATTGGGGGAAGGTCAGGAATCCGCGCAGCTCAGGATTGCTGATGGTCAGGCCGGACTCCTCGCGCACTTCGCGGATGGCACATGCTTCGGGGGATTCGCCCGGCTCAAATTTTCCGCCTAGCCCGTTCCACTTGCCGCGGTGTATGTCGCCAACTTTTTTGATACGGTGAAGCATCAACGTCTGCCCCGGGCGGCGAATATAGACGAGTGTGGCGAGTTTCAACATTCTTGGTACGGCTTTCCAGACAGCAAGTTCACGGCAGGTGGTTAGCGCCGCTGACGTTCGACACCCTAGATAGTAACGCACTGTGCCAGGGATGCCAAAGTGGGCGTCCGTCGCTGCGGGGCGCAGACTGCTTTGGCGTCGCCCAGCTCAGCTGGCGTGGACTACCTGTGCCCGCTATTGACGTGTGGAGCGTGTCTGGGGAGTCTTGGGCGGTCTATTACCCAGTGGTATACTTGAAATCTATGCCCACCCGCAATCGGATTCGATCGACCCATGCCCTGGTGCTCCGGCGCCACGATATCAACGATGCTGACCGTGTGCTGACGGTGCTCACGCCGCGTGACGGCAAACTCGAATTGATTGCCAAGGGCGTACGCAAGACCAACAGCCGCAAGGCAGGACATCTCGAGCTCTTCGTGCATGCATCACTGCTGGTGGCGCAGGCGCGCACATGGGATATGATCACTGAGGTACAGACGGTCGAGAGTTTCCGCCACTTGCGCAATGATCTCGATGCGATCGCTGCTGCGAGTTATGTCTGTGAACTCGTCGATAGCTTTGCCGAAAGTGGCGACGAGGTTCAGCCAGTCTGGGATCTCGTGTTGTCTGTGCTGCGCGAACTCGATGCTGGCGTTGTGCGCCATGAACTGCCTGCCAACCTGTTGCGCTGGTTTGATCTTCAGCTGCTGAGCCTGACTGGATTCCAGCCGCAGCTCTTTCATTGTCTGGTGTGCGAACGCCTGCTTGAGCCAATGCTCAACTTCATCAATCTCTATGATGGTGGCGTACTCTGTCCTGACTGCGGCGGGCGCCATAACGACGCTGAGCCGCTCGATGCCGACACACTCAAGGTGCTGCGCTTCTTGCAGCGCCAGCCATGGACTGTGGTCAGCCAAGTGCGGGTGCGTTCGCCGGTCATGCGCCGCGTCGAGAGCTTGTTGCAGCGCTACCTTATCATCGTCCTTGAACGCCAGTTGCGTTCGACCCTCTTTCTTCGTCGTCTGGCTTCCATTCCGGTCAGACTTGAGGTGGATACTGGAGAGTGACTGATGCAGATTCGTGAATATCAGGCGTGGCTGGAAGCGTGGGACCGTGCCCGTGCCTGGGAACAGGTGACGATGAGCCACACCCTGCTGCATGCGCTCGAAGAACTGGGTGAGGTGAGCAAGCTTGTGCAGATGATTGAGGGCTACCGTGCCCCGGTGCCGGACGACATGGACGCAATCCGAGACGAACTTGCGCTTGAACTCAGTGATCTGCAGGTTATGCTCTTCAAGATTGCCTACCTCACCGGGATTGATCTCGAAGCGGCGATGGTGCGCGGGCAGGCCAAGGCCAATGCACGCTTCCCTGATCCTGCGACCGGCCCGGCCGAGCGCGCTGCCTACTGGTCCCGCTACCAGGAATACCTGCACCGTCACGGGCTGGAAGCTGAATAATTCCCTCTGTTGCGTTGCTTCGTACGGATCGATCCATACAACTGGCTACCCCGCAATCTATAGATTCGAACATGTCTGGCGCCAACCAGTTGCTAATTCCTGTCAAAATCAGAACAAACGTGCTTTAGGTATTGACATCGCACAAATGTTCGTGTACTATTTGGGATACTTGGGAAAACAAACGTTCTGTTTTTGGGATAACTGGGGCAACAACTGTAAGCAGGATTGGGAATGATGAATCTGTCCGAACGCCAGAAAAAAATCCTTCACTTCATCATCAGCTTTATGGGCCAACACGAGTATCCGCCCACGATTCGCGAGATCGGTGAAGAGGTGGGCATTAGCAGTACATCTGTTGTGAACTACAATCTGGCCAAGCTCGAAGAATATGATTTGATCGCGCGCGACCGGGAAGTCAGCCGTGGATTGAGCCTCAATCGGAAACGGCTGGCTGAACTTGGCTTCTTGGGCGGCTCCAACGGTAGCGCTAATGGTGTAGTGCGCAGCAGTGTATCACCTGATCGCCTGGTTGTGCCGGTCCTGGGTCGTATTGCAGCCGGTGAACCTATTGGCGCCATCCCGCATGAGGCACATGATCCAGAGGAGTGGATCGAGATCGCCGAGGGGTTGGTCAATGTACCGGCTGATCGGCTCTTTGCCCTGCGCGTGAAGGGGAACTCGATGATCGATGCCAGTGTGCTGGATGGCGACATCGTGATTCTCCGGCAGCAGGAGACTGCCAACGATGGTGAGATGGTGGCCGCATGGATCGAGGGCGATGAGGAGACGACACTCAAATACCTCTTCCGCGATGGCGCTAACGTTCGTCTGATGCCAGCCAACCCTAATCCTGAATACAAGGCTATTGTACGCCCAGCCGAGCGTGTGCGCATCAACGGCAAGGTCGTATCAGTGATCCGCGTTTTGAACTGAGATGTGAATGTCAATAAAAAAGGCGGGCCATACGGCCCGCTCTTTTTTCTTTCGGCTTGACAGTCAACCGGCCATTGCGCCGTCGAGGTAGGTTACAGCGTCGCCAACAGTTTCAATCTTCTGTGCGGCTTCGTCCTTGATCTCGCCGCCGAATTCCTCCTCAAACGCCATGATCAATTCGACGAGGTCTAGGCTGTCGGCCTCCAGGTCGTCGCGGAAGTTAGCTTCCATAGTGACTTCTCCGGCGTCGACCCCAAGCTGGTCGACGATAATGGCACGTACGCGTTCGAATGTGCTCTTCTCGGCCATAATGGCAAATCTCCTCTGTCAATAAGTCAATCTTAAACGGTTAGGGCGCACCGTGATTCGAAGCGCACGTTTTCGCACCCTGAAAATCATACATTTTGCCTGCTGTTGGTCAGAAAGCGTAGGGCATTGTAGTGCAGCGTTTATCACCCTGTCAATATCATTGCCAACTGGGCACAAACGACACCACAACCCAGCCATTTACTTTCCTATACTGGCAGACATTTTGCATGTACCTTGATGAACAACACCCAATTTGTGCACGAGTTGCGCCAGAGTTCCGAAAAAGCGACGAGATTTTCTGGCAACAGCACCAAAATCAGACTGCATATACTGCCGGATCACCACCCTAACCGGTCGGCGATCCAGTGATGGAAGGTGCATGCTTCTGCGTCGCTGATGGTTGATTCGGCCGCTTCTCCGCTGTACGCCGCACAGGCACGGATGAGCAATGGGCGAAACTGTGCCGGCACTCGCTCTGCCGCCCAAATGCCCCCCTCCATCTTGGAGAGTACGACACCGGTGGTGACTGCCGCCCAACACCGGCAGGCATTCAACACCACATAAATGGGACCTGCTTGTCCGCTGGAAACGGCCCATGTGAAATCAATGTGCACTGAATCCAGGTAATCTTTCCACGGCACAGACAACTGCAATGCAGCGATCGGCGCTCCTGCCAGGCAGTACCCGCGTCGCATGAGTACGGTGAAATGGCCGGCCAGGTCGCTATCTTCGCCGTTGGGCAGTGCGATGTGTGGTTCGCCCGCCAGGACCGCCTGTGCAATCGCACGCCATACTTCGCTGTAGTGAAAGTCAAATAGGGTGGGATGGCGCCATGGGATTATTTGCGCGTAGTGAACAACGCTGATTTCGACAGGGTGTGGCGTTCCAGACAGACACAGCAGCCTGTCCAGAATCTGCCGACGCACCTGTAGCGACATTGGCTGCTGCGTGATCACGAGCAGATCAATGTCGCTGATGAGCGGGTTGAAACAGCCCATGGCTAGGGATCCATGCGCATAGATTCCTACCAGATTCTCTTGAGTCGATTCGCACAGCAAAGACGTCAGGGATGCGATCTGCTCCTGAGTCGTCGATGGTATTGGATGCCGGTTGGGTATCATGGCGTTCCTAACTTCTCTCCTTACAGGATAATTATTCGTATAGTCGTTGTGTGTGGCGATTTTTTTGAACTGGCATTTTCGAATAGTCATCTGTCAGAAATGATCGTTGATAATTATTGCTATTGCGCACGTGAAAGTGCAATGATATGATCGCCAACGACTGCCGGAATTCTGACTGCACCTATTCTATACCGTCTTGTTGCAGCAGAATTGCTTTTGCCATCGATTGAGGAGGATACATCAATGTTACACCAAGCATGCACGCAACTCAGGCGTGTGCGATCAGGCCGGTGGTCGCAGCGGCTGAGCGGCGTCAGTCCGGGACTACGCCGTGGTGTGAGCCTCGTTATGGTTCTCGCCATCATCGCCAGCATGGTAAC